>JBEKGL010000065.1:0-11302 GCA_050012815.1 Thermoguttaceae bacterium | reverse complement strand
TGGCGATCACCCACATCCTGTTGTTCTTCGTGCCGGGTAGCAACGGCTCTCCGCTTTCCTTCGGATATTTCGCAACAGCCACATGCCTGCTGCTTTTGGGATTGTCGGGCGGAATGTACGACGTGCCGTTGCAGGCCTATCTGCAACATAACAGCCCGGAAAAAAACCGCGGCGCCATCTTCGCCGCCACCAATTTGATGACTTTTACGGGCACCGTGGTTGCCACGATTGTATATGTTATTCTGGTCGGCGTGTTGGGATTGTCCGGACGAGCCATTTTCCTGCTTGTGGGAATATTATTGCTGCCCTTGGTCGTGATCCTGGTCCGCTACACGGCTTACGATAGCACGCGGATGTTAGTCGTGGCTTTATGGCGGCTGTTCTACCGGACGCGAATCGAGGGGTTGGAAAACATTCCGGCCACCGGCGCGTTGATCACGCCCAACCACGTTAGTTACGCCGACGGCTTACTGGTGGGTCTGGCCTGCCCGCGCCATCCGCGCATGCTCGTTTTTGCCGATTACTTCGAGACGCCGTGGCTCCGCTGGTTCGGGCGATTGGGGCGAGTGATTCTTATCCATCCCGGCCGGAAATCGATAATCCAATCACTGCGCACCGCCCGCGAGGCGTTGGTAAACGGCGAGTTGGTTTGCGTTTTTCCCGAAGGCGGCATCACCCGCACCGGCGAAATGCAGCCCTTCCAGCCCGGGCTGATGAGGATTATCAAAGACACCGACCTGCCGGTCATCCCGGCGTATGTCGACGGCATGTGGGGCAGCATTTTCAGTTTCGAAGGAGGTAAAGCCATCTGGAAACTGCCCAAAAAATGGCGATATCCGGTGACCATCCGCTTCGGCAAACCCATTTATCACCCAACCGATATCGAACAAATCCGCCAGGCCGTGGTGGAACTGGGCAAAGTGAAGAGTTGAGAGTGAAGAGTAGAGTGGGCTGCAAATGTCTAGGGGTGGGCAATTTATTGCCCACTTTAACCGGATGGTAAACTGAAAACCGTAAACTGAAAACTGACAACCGATAACTTTAAAAATGATCCTGCCGAGAAAATTCTTGCGGATGTGCCGCGGGCACATGAGAAAGGCCAAGGTGGCCGACTCCACCGGCGCGCAACTCAGCGGCGCCGGGCTGCTTGCCCGCACGCTCGCGCTCCGCCGCCTGTTGCGCAGGTGCGTGCTGGCGCCGGGCGAGCAATTCGTGGGCGTTTTATTGCCGCCCTCGGTCGGAGCCGTGGTCGCCAATGCCGCCCTGGCCGTCGATCGCCGCATCGCCGTGAATCTGAATTACACGGTCAATTCCGAGGTTATGAACTCCTGCGTTAAACAGTGCGGAATTCGCCACGTGCTCACCAGTCGGCGGATGTTGGAGCGGTTTGATTTTAAAATCGACGCCGAGTTCGTCATGCTCGAGGATTTTGTGGGAAAGATCACGGCCTTTGACAAGATAATTTCCGCGGCCGCGGCGTGGTTGACGCCGATCTTTTTATTGGAGCGCCGCCTGGGCTTGACCCGCGTTAAGCCCGACGATTTGCTCACCGTGATTTTTACCTCCGGTTCGACCGGCCGGCCCAAAGGCGTAATGCTGTCGCATGACAACGTGGGCTCGAACGTCGAGGCGATCGACGAAATCATCCGCCTCCGCGACAGCGACGTGCTCTTGGGCGTCCTGCCGTTTTTCCATTCGTTCGGCTATACCGTCACGCTCTGGACGGTTCTGACGTTGGCGCCCATGGGCATCTATCATTTTACGCCTTTGGAAGCCCGGGAGGTGGGAAAACTCTGCCAGCGGCACGGGGCCACGATCATGATCGCCACGCCCACCTTCGTCCGCTCGTATCAACGCCGTTGCGAAGCGGAGAATTTCAAGACCCTGGAAGTGGTTTTTGCCGGGGCGGAAAAACTGCCCAAAGAACTGGCCGACGCATTCGAGGCGAAATTCAAGGTCCGACCCATGGAAGGCTACGGCGCCACCGAAATGTCGCCGGTCGTCAGCGGCAATATCCCGCCCGGACGCGGCCGGACGAGCAAACTTGAGGGCGTAAAGGAAGGCACGGTGGGCCGGCCCTTGCCCGGCATCTCCGCCAAGGTAATCGACCTGGACACCGGCGAAGATATTGGGCCGAATCGAACCGGCATGTTGCTGGTAACAGGCCCGAACGTAATGAAAGGTTATTTTGGCCGGCCGGACGTTACGGCTGAGGTGATCCGCGACGGCTGGTACGTAACCGGCGACGTGGCCGAGATCGACGAAGACGGATTCATCCGCGTTACCGGGCGGGTGAGCCGGTTTTCCAAGATCGGCGGCGAGATGGTACCGCACATCCGCGTGGAAGAGGCCATCAATCAGTTGTTGCATATCGACGAAGAAGACCTGCGCGCCGTGGTCACGTCGGTGCCCGATGCAAAAAAAGGCGAACGTCTGGTGGTTCTGCACACCGATTTGCCGCTTGCGCCCGGTGAAATTTGCCGCAAACTCCCCAAAACCGGCCTGCCGGCGCTGTGGATTCCCTCGCCCGACAGTTTCCACCGAGTGGAAGCGATTCCCGTCCTCGGGACCGGTAAACTGGATCTGAAGCGCGTAAAAGATCTGGCCGTGGAATTGTTTGGAACGGATAAGGGCTAAGGGTTCAGGGTTCAGGGTTCGGGGTTCAGGGTTCAGGGTTCAGGGTTCAGGGTTCGGGGTTCGGGGTTCAGGGTTCAGGGTTCAGGATTTGGGATTTGGGATTTGAGATTTGAGATTCGAGATTCAGGAGGCCGGACATTCCTGTCTGGCTCCAGGTTCGGGGATAATGCTTAATGCAGTGAGAAAAAAGTAATAGTTTTTTCATGGGGTGCGAGGAGTTTTTTCTCGTCTAAGCGATATCGCGTTTTTTGGCAATTTTCGGGCGACGGAAGGGCTTGGAAAATAAGGGGTTACGGTGCCGCTTTTTTGGGCAATGGGCTGCTTAAAAAGTATCAGGGGAGTTTTGGGGATCGGGGTGCGCGCAAGTTGTTTACAGGATAAGGAGTTGGAATTTTTCCACAAGAGATTTTTGGAAATGAATTATTGGAGAAAAGTGGGAATTATTCTTTTTGGAAAAACCATAAGGGGGGCTGGATGTAAGTTGTTGGGTAAATGAGAGATGCGAAGAGCGATGGGGGTAAAGACACTAGAAAAAAGTTCTAAGATCGAAATTCAATAATTGGTTATTTTGGATGATTTTGGGGTGTTTTTGGGGATTTTGTCCAAGATAGATTTTCGTGAAAAAGGGCAATTGTTGGACGGGCATAGGCTGGAGGCGGGAGACTGGAGGCCGGAGAAAAGGACAGTGGACGGTGGGCAGTGGGCGGTGGGCGGTGGGCGAAACAAAGGATGAAGGATGAGGGATGAAGGATGAAAAGGGACGGTGGGCAGTGGGCGGCGGAATGTGGCAGATGTACAATCATTGGAAATGCACTGCTGGACAAGCCAGCAGTGGCACCCGGCGCGGAACTAATTTTAGATTTATAATGCTGTGGGGCTGTTATCAGGAGTTAGGGCAATGGACAGACTCAATAGCGTGCTGACAATTTTGGGTACTTCGGCAGTTGGTGCATCGGCAGTGGCGGTACTTGCATTCTTGGCACGATCTTTGACCATTCATTTTTTGTCAAAAGACATCGAGGGATATAAGGCAACACTTCAAGCCAAAAACGAAATTGAGCTTGAAAAATTGAAAGCGGATTTGACAAAACAGACACTGGAACACGAAATAAGGTTTAGGCGTGTGGATGAAAAGGTTGCCAAAGTTCTTGCAGGTGTATACCGACGATTACAGACTCTCCACGATAGCGTGGCAAAATATGTGAGTGTCCTAGAGTGGTCAAACGAACCTTCCAAAGAGGACAAATTGAAAATTGCATCAGAGACTAATGATATATTCGTAAAATATTTTGTTCCAAACCGAATATATATACCGCCAAAACTCTATGAACAGATAGATTTGTTTGCCAAAAATATTAGAAAAATTGCATACAAGATGACAGACGCTCTTGTGGAAGCAAGAGAAGGACGTCAAAGCGATAAAGATGGTTGGTCAGAAGCGTATGATGCAGTTGAAAGTGAAGCAAAACCTGCTTTCGAGAAGATTGTGCAAGAAATTCAAAAACGTTTAGGTATCAAGGATTTGGTAGAGGAGTAACAATGGCAGATATAATTACTTATCGGGTTGAACTAGGGAGGATAATATGTGGTCATAGGCACACTTCATTGGCGGAGGCAATCCAATGTTTTAAAACTTCAAACTGGCCACTTGCCAAGATAGTCAAATATGTTAATGGCATTGCTGATGAGGTTATAGATACTGACAAATATGTGAAGGTTACCAAAAAACCAGATAATTAGAGCGGATGTTTTGTTTCAGCGGATATGGCAAAAACCGGTCAAAGTTAAGCGCACGTGTGCCACTGACAATGAAGAATGATTTCGGGTGCCACTGCTGACTTGTTCAGCAGTGCTGTGTGGAATAGGAAAATCGGCACGGAAAGAAGGATATGGCACCCGTAAGGTACTCGGATCGCTTTTCGTCGTCTGATTGCATTGGTATTCAAATGAAGACGTTTGCAAAAGAACTGTTGCGTTGGTGTGTAATTGCCGCCTGTAGTGGTTTCGGCGTGTGGCAATTGGTCGCGGCGGTGTGGCGAATCGCCACACAATGGGAAGGTGGTTGGTTCGACGCATTCTTCCTGCTCATCTTTCCCATAGTTATCGCGGCTCCGTTTTTTGCTGTCGCCTACATTTGTTTGCGTCGCCAATATCGCAAGATCTTCCTTGTCCTGGGCATCGTGGGCGCCGTTGCCGTTTTCGGACTACTGATGGCGCTGCCCGAGTGGTTGGGTATTGAGAAGTATTTTTACGATAACATGCAAAGCGTCGACAATATGCGTGCGCGGCCGTGGCTCGATATGCTTGCCGGGCCATTCTTTCTTCTCTGCCTGTTCGGACCGATCTACGCTGCTGCATGGTTTTATCGGCTGTGCCGACATTTCGCATATCGTGGATCGCCCGGCTGGGAAGAAAAAAACAGGGTGAAGACACGGGCAACCCGCTGGCTAGTTTGGCTGGGTGTTTTGTGTATGCTGTCGTCGTTGTTCGGAATGATTGTCTCGTTCAACCGTATGACACAATCCACGAATGCACAATTGCCTTCCGGTTCGTTGGGCGGTTTATTGAATTGGATTATGGGACTGTCTATGGTTGGTATTCTCTTGATTTTCCTCGGACTGGTACATCGACAGCCGGTTTTAAAACGCGGAGAAAACGCCTCTCCATCCGAATCAGCTTAGGGAGGTGGGGCACCCATGCGATACCTGAAAGGAGAAACAATGCAAAAGCGCAAACTTGGAAAGAGCAATTTGGAAGTCTCGGCACTCGGGCTGGGCTGCATGGGAATGAGCTTTTCTTACGGCCCGCCAAAGGACAAGCAGGAGATGACCGCTCTGCTCCGGGCCGCCGTCCAGCGCGGCATCACATTCTTTGACACCGCCGAGGTGTACGGCCCGTTCTTGAACGAAGAGCTTGTGGGCGATGCGCTGGCTCCATTCCGTAAGCAGGTGGTGATCGCCACTAAATTCGGGTTCGACCTGAGTCCTAATTTCGATCCCCGCGGTAAGAAGGGCGCGCCCGGACTGAATAGCCGGCCGGAGCACATCAAGCAGGCCGTCGAAGGCTCGCTCAAGCGACTCAAGATCGAGACAATCGACCTGCTCTATCAGCACCGGGTCGATCCGGACGTGCCGATCGAAGACGTGGCAGGAGCGGTAAAGGAACTGATTCGGCAGGGTAAGGTCAAGCAATTCGGTCTTTCTGAAGCGGGAGTGCAAACGATCCGTCGCGCGCACGCGGTCCAGCCGGTCGCCGCGCTGCAGAGCGAATACTCGCTGTGGACGAGAACTCTCGAGAAGGAAGTGATACCGACCCTGGAAGAACTCGGAATTGGCCTGGTGCCGTACAGCCCTTTGGGTAGGGGCTTTCTCACGGGCAAGATGGACGAAAACGCGACCTTCGACAGCTCCGACTTCCGCAGCACCCTGCCTCGCTTCACACCGGAGGCTCTCAAGGCGAATCAGGCCCTCATCAGTCTGTTGGGCAGCATCGCCCAGCGGAAGAACGCGACACCTGCCCAGATCGCGCTGGCCTGGCTGCTGGCCCAGAAGCCGTGGATTGTTCCGATCCCAGGCACCACGAAGCTGCATCGCTTGGATGAGAACATCGGGGCAGTCACAGTCGAACTCACGCCGGACGATCTGCGTAACATCGAAAGCGCCGCATCAAAGATTACGGTGCGAGGGGCTCGGTACCCCGAAAACCTGGAGCAAATGACCGGTCGCTAAGCGGCAAAACACGTGTTCTCTTGTTGTAGTAAGCAGGCAGCTCAGTGAACGAAGCGAACCTCGTGTCAGCCTGCCGACGCAAATCTTGCGTGCGCCGGTCCGACACACCTCCGCAGGTTGCAGGCCGTCCTACAAATCGTTCATTTTTCGATAGTCATTTCATTTTTCCATGTTGAGGCTGGACTTTCCAGCCCCAATCATCATGTTTTCCCATCGCAGAAATCACTTTTTTTAAAAACACATTCTGGGGGCCAGTTTGTGGATTAGAGTGGGTTGCTGTAATTGGATGAAAAACTAGTGCCCGATGCTGCGATCACACTAGTCGTGGGCAAGTGGGAAGTGCTTTTTTTGAACACTGATTCCCGCTAATCGGCACTAATAAAAGCACATAGTCAAGAGCAGTGAAGATTAGTGTGTTTCCATTGTTTTGAACCCTTCTTACATAGATAGTTTTGCATCGATTTCGGTCAGGTTACTTCACTGTTAAAATGTTATCAAAATGCAAATTGCAAATTGAACAACAGGACGAAGCATTGGCCCTGTTAGGGCGGGAGGCGATTGGTTGGCATTCCGACAACTGGCCGAGAGAGTGATGCCGCTTATTGATGTTTGCTTGGATAATGATCTGGCAAGTAAACCTTTTGCCCCTTTTTCCGGCCGTCCCGACCAACCTTCGGTTGGTGCCCGCGGCCTCGGTTCATTTGCCGTGCAAACGTCAATAGATGAGTTTACACGATTGGATGTGCAAGGCCAAAAATTTACATGTAGAGGATTGCGACTTAACTCCCTTACCGCTCTCCCAAGGGAAGAGGCAATTTCTCTTTTAACGGGAGAGCGGCAAGGGCTTCCATGAAAGGATTTCCTTTTATAAGCCTGCGGCAATCGATACCAAAACCAACGGCAGGCATCGATTAATCCCGTTCACGAGAGACATGAGCATAGTATATTATTTTTGTTCATTTTTTTCCCTCGTATCAGGGTCTTTGTCAGGGCTGCTTACTACTTTGCTCAAAATCAGGTCTTTGGATTCGGGTGGTCGGTTCATCGTGTTTTCGGGGTCTATTAACACAAAGACTTCCTTATCCATGTCTTTTAATTCCCAGAACTCCGCTCTTTCATGCCAAACGTCTTTGGGCATGATCGGCCCGACGCTATGCGCGGGAGAAAGCAGTCGGCCGTCTTTTTTAGGATCGCCTGCGTAAAACAAGACCGGGAATTTGGGGCTGGGGGCATTGCCCTGGTTGCGAATCGCCACAACAGCCTGCAATAATCCGCGAGGCAACGATTTGAGCGTCAGCCCTTGTTTATCGAAGGACACTTCTGCCCGGTCGTCGGCGCCGGCCTGAGCAGCGGGTTTTGCGGCCTTTACCAGGCGGATAAATTCCGGGGGGTTGATAATCAGCGAGTCATCCGCTGTTTTATAAGCCGACTTAAAGAGCAATTCCCGCATCCGGGCGGCGTCGAGATCGGGCCGGGCTTGCCATCCCAGGGCCAAAACGCCCGCACAGTATGGAATCGACCAACTCAGCCCTCCTTGGCCGCAGTATTGATAGCGACACTCGCCTTTGACGTATTCCTCGGCGGTAGTCCGCGGGGAGCACGGCACTAACAGCCTATCATTTCTGTTCCACATGCCAGGGAAGTTGGGATAACCGGGTTTGCATTTTGACACATTCTCCGGGTCATTGGCGTCGTAATAGCAAGGTCCGATGAAGCCGTGATGAGTGGTGCAGTCCAACACAAGAATGCCCGCCTTTTCGGCACGCTGACATGCGGGGTCCCACATTTCGGTGTTTTTCGTGAATGGCGAACCCGGACCCGACGGCGCCGCGGAGATCGACACCACGCGGATCTTTACATTCGGCGGGAGCTTGGCGTTTTGCTCCACTATCCAATCCAGGGCCTTGGCCTGAAACTCCGTATCGGCAGTCCAAGAGGGCGCGGCTACGTAGTACACTCGGGCATCCGGGGCGGCGCCGCACTTGTTTCCTACCAGCAGACTGGCCACGGCCGGACCGTGCATGCTGTTTTCCGACTGGCAACCCACGTCGTGATACGCGGCGATCTTGCCGGCAAACTCGGGATGATCCTGATACAGCGGCTGGTCGATGATGGCCACGTTGACGCCTTTGCCGGTCAAGCCCTCTTCATGCAACTTGCGAATGCCCAGGCCGGGATTCATTGCGGCGGATAGCAGTTTCTCGGGATCAACCCCCGCGGGCATCGACTTGGGCCAAACAGTCTTCTGGTTGAACCAGAAGGTGGCCGGCAGTTCCGGTTGGTCCGAAAGGTTGAGCCCGCTCATGTCCTTCCAACGCACGTCCTGATATTCCTTGACCTCTTTGATCGGCCGGACGTCCATGAAATTGTCCTGGCCCTGCTCTCCAAGAGTCACGTACAGCGCGCCTACCTTATAGTCCTGGAAGAAGAACCTGACATTTTGGTCCGGCCGGGCATAGTAGCAATATCCTTTTTTCCCTTTGATGTCCTTAAACAGCACGCCTGGGGAGAAATTCAGCGGCTCGTCCGTGATGATCTCATTGGGCTGACCGACTACTTTCAGTACATCGTCCAGCGAAGAACCCAGGTGCAGTCCGCGATAGTTGAAGCCCGGCCCCGGCTCTTCACATCGCAGTTCCTTCACAATTCCACCCACAATAAACACGCGCACGCCCTTGGTGAATCGAAAGTTGTATGCCTGGGGCAATTTATCTTTTTCGGATAATCCTTTCCAGGTCGCGAGTTTTGGAGATGCATCACTGCCCCAGATGTAATCTACAGGCTTTCCCAGAACTTGAATTACCTCTTCGACAGTTGTTCCTTGCTTGCTGAGTTGAGTAATTTTTGACTCGATGCTATCATTGGCATGTTTTAATGTCTTACTCTCATCGCCTGTAATGTATAGCGCGCCTACTTGATAATCTTTAAAGAAGAATCTGACATTTTTGTCGGGTCGTGCATAATAGCAGAAGCCTGTTTTTCCGTCGGCGTCCTTGTAAAGCACATCTGGAAGGAAATCCAAGGGCTCGCCCGTGAGTGTCTTGGAAGGTTGGCCGACTACTTGCAGCACCTCGTCTAGCGTGGAACCGAGGTGAATTATGCCGCGATAACTGAAACCCGGACCGCCGGGCTCCTCGCTTCGCAGTTCCTTCACATTTCCATTGCTGATCAATATACGAATGCCTTTGGGATACACAACAACATAGGTTCCGGGCAAGTTTTCTTTTTTAAAGGTTGTCTCGCCCCAGACGTATGATTCCGGTTCGCCCAGAACGCGAATTACATCTTCTAGTTTTGTGCCGTCTTTGCTGAGCTGCATGATCTTCGCGTCTAAGTCATTTAAGATAAATTTCGGTAAATCTTTATCAGGGTGCGATCTGCTGGAAGAAACGTTTTCAGCCAGTTTGACATCCACTTGGCCGTTTTCCGAAACAGTAACTTTGCTTCCGTCGGGCACGATGATTTCCGTGTTTTTACCGTCTTTTTCCACACGAATCAGCACACCCAGCGCCCAGGCCATGCCGCCTAGAAACAGCAGGCCGATGAGTGTGGCCCATATAATGCGGCGACCTCGGCCGGATGCCGCCGCAACGACGGTTGGCGCGGAGTGGGACGATTTGCGATGCAAATTGCTGTTGTAGGAAGACTCACCCGGAGCCGGGTTTTGCGACATTGCCCGGGCCAGAAGGGCGGGAAGATCGGCGCTGCCGGTAAACCCAGCCAGCGCCGCCGCCGCTTCCGCCGGACTGGCAAAGCGAGCCGCCGGATCCTTGGCCATCATGCGATCCAGCACGGCCGCCAATTCCGCGGGCACTTGGGGATTAAATTGACGGATCGGAGGAGCCGACTGGCCGTCATGGGCCGTCATTTTTTCCACCGGCCCTTTAAATTCCGGACCGCTAAACGGAGCTTGCCCGGAAAGCAACTTGTAGAGTGTGCAACCGAGACTATAGATGTCGGCGCGGATGTCCACTTCCCGGCTGTTCGTTACCTGCTCGGGCGCCATGTAATCGGCCGTGCCCATAGCCTGATCCGTGCCGGTCATTTCTCCGGCCGCGGCATGGACCGTGCCGGTTGTTTCTTCGTCCAGGGGCTGGTCCAAGTGGAACCGGGCCAAGCCGAGATCCAGAATCTTGATCTCGCCCTGAGTGGTCAACATCAGGTTCGACGGTTTTATATCGCGGTGCACCAGTCCGTGCTCGTGAACGTATTGCAGCCCGAGCGCCGCCTGGCGAGCCGACTCGCAGGCATCGGCCGCCGACATCGGCCCAGTGCGGCGGACAATATCCGCCAGATCGAGCCCATTTATATATTCCATCACAAGCATTGGCATGCCTTCGATCTCGCGGGCATCGTGGGCGCGGACGATATGGGAATTATCAAGTTTGCCCACGGCCTTCATCTCGCGTTCGAACCGGGCAATTGCACGATGATCGTTTGCCCGACCCAAAGTGAGCACCTTTAGCGCTACTACCCGATCGAGTTTGGTGTGCAAGGCCTTGTAAACCGTGCCCATGCCGCCGCGTCCCAGTTCCTCCAAGAGTTGATACTCCCCCAAGACCTTTCCGATTATGGACTGACTCGATAGGCCCTCGGGAGAATAAGACCCGTCCAATACCGCACGAGCCCGCGTGACCGCCACGCGACACTGGGATTCATCCAAAAATGGATCCAAATCGGCAGGCCGGCGCAACTGGGCCACAAACGTGTCGTCGGCGTCGTCGAGGGTAACCAACCCTGTCTGGCACTGCGGGCATGAATCGAGATGGTCCGCCACGGCCTCGGACACTTCTTCGGAAAGACAACCCGCTGCGTAGGCAAGCAACTCATCATGGCTGGGACAGATTGTGGTAGGCATTTTCTCGGCTCCTATAAATGGATCGGGCTCTTATTTGACAAAATCGTACGAGCAGAACGATCACAAGACCCTGCGGTCG
>JBEKGL010000064.1:0-11464 GCA_050012815.1 Thermoguttaceae bacterium | reverse complement strand
TTATTGGCGTTGAATGTGGTAATTGCCAGATGCGAAGTACCGGCCGCGGTCCGGCTCAGTTCTAGAGAGCCGCCCGCGTTCAAATTGGTATATACGCTTTGGGTAGTGGAACCGCCTTTCAACTGCAGATTTACCGATCCGCTAAAAGCAAAAGGCGTATACTGCCCCGAACCAACAGTTATCTTATTCGTATCGCTGGCAAGGTAGTCTAGCACGACCGTGCCGGCCTGTAGGGTAGTGGTCCCTTGGAAATTGTTAGAGCCGGACAAGGTCAGAGTGCCTGAATCATTCCAGGTAAACGCACCGTAACCACCACCGTTGGATGGGGAATTCATGATCGTGCCCGTGATGTCCACGTTGTGCGTGCCTATGATAGCCAGCGTTTCATTGTAGGCGCTGCTTGGCGAGATGACAACGTCGCCCAGGATGAGCTTGCCGGTGCCGTTGCCGGGGAGAACCAAGTTCCTAAGATTAGTACGCAAGTTAGTCAACGATCCGAACTGCAAATTCGCGGTACCGTTAATTCCTAGAACCCTGGTATCTTCGTTGGTAGAGTCTAATGAGAGGACGGAACCGGCGCCGAAATTCAGATTTTGTGTTCCCCCAAAATAAAGGTTGCCGTTCATATTTACAGTGTTGGCGGTGGTAAGTGTAACGCCGCCGGGTTTCGTGCAGTCAATAACGGAGTAGCCGTTGCTGTTAGTGTTGCTAGCACCGGTGGCGGGTTGAATAGAGCCGGTGCCCAGGGCTGTGGCGCTATTGATGACTAGCGTGGGTGTGCGAGCCAAGTAACTGTTGGTGAGAATTATAGTTCCGGATAAACCGCTATTGTCGCCGCTTAGGATCAGCGTGCCGGCATTATAAACGGTGCTGCCTCCCGACGTAGTGGTCAACTGAAGCCCCGCGCTTCCGGCGAGATTGGCGCTGATAGTCGCGGTCTTGCCGCCAAAGACTGTAATCGAGTTGGTGGTCAGCGTAAGAATGCCCGGGCCGGCGATGGTGTAGCCGCTGACATTGAAGGAGAGTGCGCCGGCGGAGATTCCGCCGGTATCGACTGCAACCGTTTCGCCGGCGCCGTTGTAAAGGTCGAATACGGCGGTATCGGTGGAACCGGCGCTCCAAACTATAGTCGGCGAACCAGTATCGACGGTTCCCCACAATGTGTCGGTGGTGTTCCAATTTCCGGTGCCTCCGCTGGGAGGATTCCAATAGTACGTTACGGCCGATGAAGTCGTGGCCGTCAAAAGACAAATACAGGCGATTAGTAAACCAACGCCATACTTAACATGAATTTGCCGCATCATAAGCATTACCCTTTCAAAAAAGAAATAAGTATTCGGATGTCTCTTAATAAAAGTCAAAACTCAATGTGAAAAGAACTTCATAGTTGACAAATCACAGTTGCGTTAAAGTTAGATTAGCCGAAAAAGTATGTCGCCTCTTCCGTATATTTAATCCACTTCAGTTTATCAAAAAGGAAAAATTTTGCAAGTATTAAATTATGTAAAGCCATGTTTTCATGAATTTTTTTCCTCCATGAATAACGCGCACGAAACTCCAGACAATCTTCCGCACTGTTTCCCATTAGAAAAAACAATTCACATTGCAAACTCTCCGCGAAAGCGCGGCTGGCAACGAAGCCAAGTCCGAACTTCGGACTGCCGCGCGTTCATTCGGAGCAGCTTTGGTAAGTTAGCCGACACACGCCCAATTCTCTGTTTTCAGACGTTGCTCTTCTCTGTTCCGGCCCGCGCTAATAATACAAGCGGTTAAAATTGCTGGATAATGATTGCGTCGGCCGTAGGCGGCGGCTTGCACCAAGCGATGCCGGGAAACATCGGACTTTCCGCATTCCACCGCATAAAGGCGAACGCAAATTATTTTACAATATCTCCTTTCTTTCTTAAAAAATGTCAATCATTGGTGGAAGTAAAAATTTAACAAGTTATGGTTGATTTACTTTTCGATAGGTTTCAAAAAAGCATGACAATATATTTTTCAAAGGGTGGCAATGGAGGATCAACGTGAAAAAGAAGTTGGATCATTTTTTTGCGGTGTAGGGATATTACCTGGATCGAAAAACTTTTTCATGTCGAAAGCAAACACAAACTGTGTATAAATTGTTGAAATTAAAAGCCAAATTTTCGGTCGTTCCTGCAACAAATTTTTCTAAAAAGGCTCAAATTCTGAACTCCGCTGCTGTTATATGCAATATCATAAGACACGGGACTTACCGAACCATCGCACATTACCATATTGAAGGTAAAAGGGTGCCTGCTTCCAAAAGGGGTGGCAATCGACATACTCACGCCTCGCGTATCGCGCATGGGCTGAATATCACCCCAACCACAAAGATCGAAATCGTCCGCGCCTAGGAAAGGCTGGTCGTCGGAAAAGTCCATCCCAGTGAAGTATGAATCGGGATTCATGAATTTTTCACCGGCGAGATATGTATGGGATGTCCCGTCGACAACGTCTTTAAATGTGACTTTACTGCGTTGGTAGGAAATCCCGGAGCTATTGGCTTGTACGGTGGCAGTAAATCCACCGCCGGCTTGCGCTTCGCTCCAACTGCCGGGACCGCCACCCCAGGCGTAAAAAGTCGCGCCAGCGTTGACTTTATAGTCGCCATGATACCATGAGAGGCCTAATGAGCTGGCTGTTTCGGCATTAACAATGGTATCGTAAGTGGGATTTACTTTATTAAGCGGCGCATCGCGACGGCTGGGACAGTTAAAAACGCTCATGGGTTGGGCAAGCATTTGTGCCGCAAATCTTCTTGTACCTGCACTTTGAGGGTCGCCTTTTGACATATCATGGATGCTTTTATACTCCATCCAGGGAAGAATGTTATAAAAGAATCCTCCCGGCTGACGGATCCCGTAACCCAGGTCCGCATCTCCCACCCAATTGAATCCCCAGCCTCCGGTCGGGTAATTTTTCTGGATTTGTTCGTGGTTTACAGTCGCTAATCCAATTTGTTTCAGATGGTTGATGCACTGCATGTTCCGGGCCGACTCGCGCGCCGCTTGGACGGCCGGCAGCAATAAAGCGATCAAGATGCCGATAATCGCGATCACAACCAGGAGTTCTACAAGCGTAAAACCACGGCGGATTTGTAACGCATCCATACGTTTTTTTCGTCGTGAATACATGTCAATCGGCCTTTTTTTATGCACCGAATAATATTCGATCAATGTTCGATCAATCACTCGTTCAATTAAAAGCAAAAAACAATTAAGTTGAACCAGACCAAATTCAAGCTCTTCTCTGTTCCGGACAAAGCTTATTTGTAGTCATTAGTTCACGGTCTTAAAACTCTTCACCTCCATTACGGTTTGCCGGCTTCATAAATTTGTTTAATTTCCTCGGCTGTTAAAGCCTTTTGGAAAATCATCAGTTCATCCATGCGGCCAGAAAGGTTGTGAGTATTTTCGGAGGTGGAATCGCCTCTTCCTTGATTATCCCAACCGCCTATGGTCGCCGAACCGATCTGGATAACAGGTATCAGCTTCGGGTCGATTTTATCAGAGAATTCACCGTTCAAGTACAAGGAAATTTGATTCGTGGCGGTGTCGATAACCCCGGTGACCATGCACCAGCGTTTTAGGCTGTCGGCGGGAATGGGCTGGGTGGAATCCCGATGCTCTTTTTGGCCAAAAACAATTAAGTCGACTAGACCATTATCCTGAATCTCCCAATGCAATTCCCTGGACCGCAGCCAGCCGTCCGACATCAAAATACCGTTAAAATCGTTTGCCAATCTATTGCTGCTCAGCCAGGCGATCAAAGTCATTTGCCGATATTCGCCGGGCAAATTTACTCGCACGCCCGCGTCACCCGCCATGAACTCCAAGGCGCTTTTTCCCGGAAAACGACCGTCAACCCAGGTGGCGTTCTGGATTTCTCCGTTCAGCACCGCACCCGTCGGCGCACGGTTGAAGAGCACGGTGGGGTTGCTCGGGTTGGGCTGGAAATCGTAATAGGCCACCAAGTCCTGGCGGCTTTGCAGATCATGGCTGACATCCAGCCAATGCTGGAATGACAGCGACGGCGGGGGCAGGGGCAGTGGTTGTAGCGCGGGGAAATCGCTTCGCTGAGCAACTTGCGGAGTAAACTTGGCCCCTTCGCAGACCACTGCCTCGCCCTTAATGAGCGAAACCGGAGTAGTCCAGCGGCCGTCGGCCAGTTTGGCTTCGGCCTTGACCTTGCCCGCGAAAACGGCGACCGCGGAGCGGCCTTTATCGTCAATCATCACGCCGAACTCGGTGCCCAAATCGACGAAACGGGCATTGGGCGTGAGGATGGTGAATTGCCGCGACTGTTCGGAGTCGGCCCGGGCCGTCAATTTTCCCCGGCTAAGAAAACCGGAGTTGGGTGAATCCACGGTAAAAGAAGCCGGCCCTTCCAACAACACCACGGCCCTGTTGGAATATGTGATTTGAGCGATTCCTTTTTCGAGTTGCAATTCCGATCCTGCCTGTAAGGGCATCATCTCCGTCGGCGGCGCAATTGTCCTTGACCATTGGCAGTCTTTCATGTTCGTGATTTGAGCCACGAAAACCGACTCCGCCGGCGCCTTATCGGAATGCAGGGTGTCCAACCAATATGTCGTCCCCCACAGAGCCATGCCAAAGATCACAAACAGCAACACGAACGATAAAGGCGAGTAATGATTGAGGAAATCGGAGACATTACCTAAAAAATCCAGGATAGGAGAAGATTTGCCCGATTTGTCTTCCTGCTTATTGATGGACAATAATCGAGATTCCGCCGGCGATTGTCCGACGTAATCCCAGGTCAGCCAGGAATGCAGCATGGTATATTTGATGTATAATTCCTGTGCATCGGGATCATCCCGTAATAATGCCTGCAATTCTTTCAATTCGCCTTCGCCGAGTTTTTCATCGACGAGATTGCTCAATAATTCCTGCAACTGCGATTTATTGTAATCGGGCATGACCTTGCTCCTCCCTGGCCAATTTCCATTCAACACAATCCAAAAGCATTGTGCGTATGCGGTGCAGCGCGACTCGAATCCCTCCGGATGAACGTTTACGAGCTTCCGCAAGAGACTGCACCGTGGCCCCTTGGGAATAGCGGTCTTCGATCAACTTTCGATCCTTGGGCGATAATTCCTCCATACAATCCCGCAATAAAGGCAAACGCCAATCGACCTGCGCGGCAAGGTGCGCGGCTTGTTTCGAGATTTGCTCCAAAAGATCAGTATCTAAACTCAGATTGCGTGTTTGGGTTTTCTTTTGGTATTCCAAAACTTTATATCGCGCGATTTCACAGGCCCAAGTAATGAACTTGACATTACCGTCGAATTGATTGATTTTTTTACATATTAATAAATTGGTTTCCTGTAAAATTTCATCAGCAGCCTCGGACGACCCGACTAAAGAAAAAACATAGCCGTACAACGAGCGTTGGCAGTTGACGAACTGCTCCAAATGAATCGAGTTTAGATTCGAATCCGGGGTCAAATCGATATACTTCCTAGTATTGTCACTCTCCAAGGAGCAAACAGTGCAAACTTAACGGCATCCTCAAATAGAGGGGGCGGATCAAAGTTTTTTGTTTAGGGTAATTTCTCTTTTCAGGAAACAAGTTCCGATAAAATAAGTTATCCTATTTAGTTAATGACCCCCCCAGGCAATTTGTTATCAGAAAAAATCTTCTGAAACTGGCATTCTAGAAACTGGACTGGTACGATCTTGGTAAGATAGGCAAGTTGGCGTATAACCTACTTTGCCGATAGTAAATGTGGCATATTTCAATCCATTCTAATCCGTTTAAAGAAAAGCATTATCGAAAAACTGGTAGATTATTCTCTCTTTTATACCGTAATGCTATGTGGTATAGGGAGTTATGGATCGGAAACAGAATTCACGCCCATAGCTGAAAAAGGTCCTAAACCGCTCTTAATTGCAATCAGAATGGCTGGTGGCAGGGTCTTGCGACTGTTTGGCCAGAATCCAAAAGTTTTCCCGAGTTCATCTGAAGGTTAATATGTTTACGGGAAAATATGGATTATCATAAAAGCATGAATTTCTTATTGAGGAGATGTTTTCGAAGTGTTTTTGGGTTTTTAATCCTAGCCCGGAGCATGGTGTGTTTTGCGGGCGATATTTCGTCCGCGGACCTGGAAAAAGGCTTTGGCAATCCACCGATGGAATCGCGGATTTACGCCTACTGGTGGTGGTTGAACGGCAACGTCACTCCACAGGCGATTACCCGCGATCTTGAGGAAATGAAAAAAATGGGCTGGGGTGGGGCGGCGATTTTCGACGCCAATGGGGCCAATCAGCGGGAAAATCGCAATGTTCCCGCGGGTCCCCTTTTCGGCAGCGAGCAGTGGCGCGGCCTTTTTGTGCATACCCTGCGCGAAGCCGATCGGCTGGGTTTGGAATTAAGTTTGAATATACAAAGCGGCTGGAACGTCGGCGGCCCAAACGTTCAGCCGGAAACGGCGGCCAAAACAGTCGTCTGGTCGGAGACGCAGGTCGCGGGCGGAAATATAATCGATCAATCGCTTCCCACCCCTAAACACGACAAGCGATATTATCGCGACATCGCAGTCGTGGGGTATAAAATCAAAGCCGATGCCTTGGAGGCTTCGCAAACCGGGAAAAAAATCGAGCGAAAACCGATCCGCGACCTTGCACTTAAAATTGCTTCCCAGGAATTGGCCTGGTCTTGTCCGGACGGCACTCCGTTATTAATGGATGAGCCGCCGGTATCCGGGGAGGAAGACACGCACATTGGAGAGGTGGTCGATCTGACGAAATATCTGGATCAAGAGGGGCGTTTTGTCTGGGACGCGCCTGAAGGCAAATGGGAGATTTTGCGTTTCGGCTATACCATAACCGGGGCCCAATTATCCACTTCCAGCGGCAATTGGCAGGGATTGGCGATCGACTATCTCGATCCCGAGGCCTTTCGCACATACTGGAAGCAGGTCGTGGATCCGTTGCTCTCCGATGCCGTTCCCTGGACCGGGCGAACCTTGAAGTATCTTCATACCGACAGTTGGGAAAACGGGGGCATGAATTGGACGAAAGACTTTCCCCAGGAATTCCGCCGGCGACGGGGCTACGACATATTGCCCTTTTTGCCGGTTTTGGCCGGGCGGATCGTGGAAAATCGCGCGGTCAGCAACCGCTTCTTGAACGATTTCCGCAAGACCGTGGGCGATTGCATCGCGGAGAACCATTACGGCGTGTTCGCCGAGTTGGCTCATCTAAACAAGCTGGAAATACATCCGGAATCGGGCGGGCCGCACGGTGCGCCCATCGACGCCCTGAAATGCCTGGGACGAAGCGATATTCCAATGATGGAGTTTTGGGCACGATCTCCGCAGCATCGCGTTAAAGACGAAGATCGCTTTTTTGTCAAACAAGGCGCTTCGGCCGCGCATATCTACGGCAAGAAATTTGTCAACGCCGAGGGATTCACCAACATCGGGCTGCACTGGGAAGAATCGTTGGGCAACAATTTGAAGCCGGCTTTCGACCGCGCCGCTTGCGAAGGACTGAATCGACTTTACTGGCACGCCTTTACCTGTTCGCCGGACGAGACGGGCATGCCAGGCCAAGAATACTTCGCCGGCACGCATTGCAATCCCACAGTAACATGGTGGAAGTATTCCGGCGACTTCGTCAAGTATTTGAACCGCTGCCAATATCTGCTCCAGCAAGGGCTGTTCGTGGCCGACGCCTGCTATTACCAAGGCGACAACGTGCCGAATTTCGCGCGCTTGAAAAGCTCCGATCCCGCCAAAGTCCTGCCCGGGTACGATTACGACGTGGTAAACGAGGAAGTCCTATTGAACAGGATGCAAGTTCGCGACGGCCGGCTCGTGCTGCCCGACGGCATGAGTTATCGGGTCATGGTTTTGCCGGGCCATCAAATTATTTCCTTGGAGGCCCTGCGGAAATTGGCCCAACTAGTGCAAGCAGGCGCCGTGATAATCGGCCCGAAACCGGTTTCAGTCACGGGATTAAATAATTATCCTTCGTGCGATGCGGAACTGGCCGAATTGGCCGGAAAAATGTGGGGACCCTGCGAAGGCCGAACCATTACGCAAAACATCCAGGGCAAGGGCCGGGTGATTTGGGGTAAATCGGCCAAGGACGTGCTTGCCGCCGACGGCGTTCAGCCGGACTTCGAGTGTCATGGCGACGGGTCGCAAGACGCGCTGAATTACATTCATCGCGCGGTCGGCGATATCGACATTTACTTCATCTCCAATCCCTCGAATCGGGCCAAATACTATCAGTGCACGTTCAGAGTTGCCGACAAGACGCCGGAATTGTGGTCGCCCGATACGGGCGAAATTCGCAAGGCCATGATCTATGATTGTCAAAAAGACGGTCGCATTTCGATGCCTCTTTATTTCGAGCCTTATGGGGCCGTGTTTGTAGTTTTCCGCGTGCCGGCCGAGTGGCATAAAACGATCGTTTTTCGTCGCCATCGCCGGCCAAAGACATTTGTTGTTTTTCGCGGATCGGCTGGGCCGCACTTCACCAGTCTGGCAAAAGACGGCAAAATGTTGTTCCCTTATGCCCCGGGCACGCAAACCACTTCGCCGGTGGAAATCATCGCGGATAAAGACGGCCGCGCGGCGCTCGAAACGCGCGAAAAGGGAAATTATGAAATGCAAACCGCCGCTGGACAAACGGTCCGCATAACCGTCGCTGAACCGCTGTCGCGCAACGTGGCGGGGCCTTGGCAAGTTCATTTCGCTCCGGGCTGGGGCGCTCCGGAATCGATCGAGTTTAAGGTTTTGAAATCCTGGACGGAAAACGCCGATCCCAACGTAAAATACTTTTCCGGAGCGGCGACATACGTTCGGGACATCGACATTCCGGCCGAAATGCTCGAGTCCAATGGCGTGTTGGAACTCGATCTTGGAGAGCTGAGCGAGATGGCCGAGGTATCGCTCAACGGCCGATCGTTGGGCGTGCTCTGGAAATCGCCGTTCCGCATCGATATTTCCGCTGCTGCCCGGGCTGGGAAAAACCGCCTGGAAATTCAGGTGGTCAATTCATGGGCGAATCGGCTCATAGGCGACCAAAAACTCCCGCCCGACGAGCGGAAAACAAAAACGAATATCACCAAATTCGAGAAAGGCAATCCCCAGCCGCTGCCCTCCGGCCTGTTCGGACCGGTTTTGCTGCGAAAAATTCCCCTCATGCCTTGCCAGGCCTCGGAATAGATTTAGGATTGCTTTCCCATGGAACGCATTCATGCGGCAAGGGATTACGGACCGCATCGAGCCGGTTCTATATCGCTATATTCGAGCGACCTCACGATATTTGAATCCCGAAAGCCGCCCCATCAACGGACTCCCACGGGAATTACGAAATCCAAAGAATGATTGCCGGCGAGTTGAGAGAGTGAAGGCGGTAATGGGTCGACATGCTCCAGATAGGACTCGACTATCTTCCGCGTTAATCCCTGGGCAATCTCCACGGCCTCGACAATGCTGCGGCCTTCCGCGACCAGTCCGGGAACGTCGGGACTAGTCGCCAAAAATCCGCCTTCTTCCAACGGCTCCACATGCAGTCGAATTGCAACTTCGTCCATCATATTGTCCTTGAAATAATCGATTTAGGATTTCAACAGAACAGAGAATCCCGCCTGCTCGAAGTGATGGTCCGTCGTCAGTGCATCTTTTATCTTTCTTGTCTTCATCAAACAGAAAGAGGTGCAATCGGTGAATGACCATGACTTATCCGGCCGCCGCATGTATAGGATCAGCGCATTGAGGAAAGATCTGCGATCCGCCGGCACGATTTCCACTCGTTCTTCCGCCGATAGAGCACGCACCAGTGAACCAAACAAACGGCGATTTGATCCTTCCGCCAGAAAGTCTCCTAGTTCGGCCAGCACCCACTCCGTGGTGACGATCCGCACCGAAGATGTTGTCATCCATTCTACGGCCGGCGAGTGATGTTCGTCGCGCGGATTCAAATAGGCCACGAAAAACGAAGTGTCTGCCAGAATTGCGCTCATCGCTTGGCATGTCCATAGAGATAATGGTCCACGTTCCGCGCCGCATCAGGCGGAAGCCCTTTGGCCTTGCCCGCAAGTCGCGCAAGGGCCGGCCGGACAGTTTTGCCTTTTGAAGGCGAGGTTTTTTTCTTGCTGCTTTTCACGATCGGCTCCACGGCGACTTCCATACCTTCCCGCAGAGCCTTGGGATTCTTTAATACTACCATCCCATTTTCTACACGTCCGCGAATCATCCCACGACTCCTTGCATTAAGAAACATGCCATCGACTTATACGACGTATACTGTTATTTCATTATACCTTGGTTTAATGGTACAGAACATACCGGAATAATGAAATATAACGGACATAAGTTTATGGTATTTTCTATCCCCGCAACCCGGCATAAAATGCCGGGCCTAAAACTGCCTCCGGCGGGCAAGGATCGTAAATGATCCTAAAATATTAGACAAGCCACTCACCTTGTCTTTTAATTTGTTAATTGTCAATCACGGCCCATAATCGCTGTTTTGCTTGATCTAAAAATTGGTCAGGCCCACCTTCGGGGCAACCATTTGCATTCCAAAGAGATAGAGCTAATTCTTCACACTTTTTTTGGACGATACGATCGCGTTGTTCATACTTCTTTTCAAGAATACCCATTCCTGGGTTGCACTCCGATATTGATTTAAGAATATTGGGGGAGACATGATGGCATCTACAGTACCGATCATAGACGCCTGTAATTACTTGCGCTACGCAAGCCATTTTATGGCCACAATACCACAATTCTGTTAAAAAGAGCCATGTCAATACGGGCAGCTTATTATCTAACGCATCTAAGCATTTTTGAAATAGTTGTTCATGCTTTTCATCTGGCTGATGTACATAGTGAGTGTAAAAGTACGTTTCAAATAACTCCTTCCTTGTCAGTGGGAATGTGCACTGCGCAACAAATGGATTTTCACTTGGCACTTTATTAAGGTATTTTTGATATTGCTTTGCAGCACCTTTTACCCATTTTGCCAAGGGGTAGTCCCTGAGATATTGATTGAATATATTTCTGGCTTTCCAGAAGGTAAACCGCTCATTAGTTATGCAAAGGCGCCGAAAAATCATTATAAAAGATCGAACTTCTTCATCTGAGACTGCTGTGCGAAGTACAGGTCCACCAAAACTCGATCCCCCCAATGTTCCTCCCCCTTCTTCATTGAAGAATGCGGAGGCCTCCATCTCTTTAAAGTCTCGCACGAAATATCCAAGGATTTCGAGAGAATCAGGGAGTATTAGTATCTTGTCCAACGGAATTGGGCGATATTCAGAAAGCATATAATCAATATCATGTTGTCGCACGCCCGATGGGAACATTATAGCTTCAGGATTACCGGTCAGTATCACAGCCATCTGTTTTAAAGTTAATTCATTTCCATTCTCGTCTTCAAAATAATCTGGTATACAGAAA
>JBEKGL010000063.1:0-11478 GCA_050012815.1 Thermoguttaceae bacterium | reverse complement strand
TAACGCACCGCCGAATTGCACTCTGGGCCGGGCCAGGGCGAATGCCAAAAGCGCGATCGCACCAATCCGCAACAGGAGCAGCAATAAGTGGCGGAGTCTTAATTTGCGCTGGTTTGTATCGTGCTTTTTTTGCACGAAGCGCAAGGCCGGGAACTCTAACAACCTCGGCTTGCGGCGCATGATCAAATGCAAGATGATCGGCACGGCGATCAGCGCGGTTCCGGCAAGCAGGGAAACGTTGAGGAAAGTCATTGAAGAAGTTTTCAGTTATCAGTATTCAGTTATCAGTTTCATCCTTCATCCTTCATCCCTCATCCTTTTTTACCCCCGTGCAGCGCGGTTGGCCAAATATTCGGTCAAGGCGCGGTCGAACTGCATGCTGGTGTCGAGGGGGACGTAATCCACGCCGGCTTGGAAACATTCGCGGCGGTAAGTGTCGCGGAAGGAGTCGATTTCGGCGATGTAATCTGAGCGGAAAGCGTCGGCGTCGAGCGCCAGGCGATCGTGGTTCTCGGGGTCTTCCAACTCGACCATGCCGGCAAAGGGGAAATTCACCTCGGCCTCGTCCAAAATGTGGAATAGGATCACGTCGTGCCCGCCGTGCCGCAGGCGGTAGAGCGATTCCAGGACCGGGCCGGGATCGGCCAGCAGATCGGAAAAAATCATCACCAGGCTGGCGTGGCGGAGCATGGCGGCCACCTGGACCAGGCTGTGGGCGATGTCGGTTTCGCCTTCGGGGCGGAGATTGGCCAGGAGCGAGAGCACGTCGCCCAGATGGGTACGCCGGGCCTTGGGGCGCAGGCTGTGGCGGATTTTTTGGTCGAAGGTCAACAGGCCCACCGGGTCCTGCTGGTGGATCATCAGGTAACACAACGCCGCGGCAAGACAAATTGCGTAATCGAACTTGGTCAGTTCCTGGCGATAGGTATAGCCCATCGAACGGCTGAGGTCCATTACCAGGTAACCGGTGATATTGGTCTCGGCCTCGAATTTTTTCACGTAATACTTGTCGGTCTTGGCGTAGACCAGCCAATCGATGTCCTTGGGATCGTCGCCGGGCGTGTACTTGCGATGCTCGGAGAATTCGACGGAAAACCCGTGAAACGGGCTGGCATGAAGCCCTTGCAAAAAACCCTTGACGATAAACTGCGCGCGCAGGTCCAACCGCTTGATCTGATTGATCACCTCGGGCTTCAGGTATTTTTCGGCCGTTGACATGGAAAACGACGATGGTGTCAGATGGTTTATTTTGCGGCAGTTTCTTCTCGCCAGTTCAGACGCGGCCCATCTAGCACCAACGATAGGTTGTTGAGCACATTTCTACCAATAATTCCGCACTCATTATGGATGAGCGGAAAATGACCGTGGAAGTTCCGGCCAAGGAAAACCACTTCCGCCTCCACGACTTTCGCCGCGATAGTGCCGCCATCAAAACCTTGCAACTGAAGGCCGACTTCAACTGCACCTTCCAATCCGAGCTTTTCAGCACATGCCCGTGGAATCAAGGTGACATCCGCGCCAGAGTCGATTAACATGGGGACGTCGGAGAGACTGTTGACGCGGTCGAGCGTGCGTACGGTTACCCTTGCCACGGGCGCCGGCGGATCGAATTGCTTCCCATCATAATCAGCCATTCGTCACCTCCTTCCTGACTTCCAGCTTGAAAAGAGAAGCCTGCGACGGATCGGCCAGCCGAGGACTTCGGATTTGTACCGTCCGTGGTAATTCTATCCCCGGAACAACTACGTAAACCTTTGACTTTTCAGGAAGCATCACGTCGGCGGGCAGGTGGACACAGCCGTTTTCCACGACGCCTTCATAAGTAATGACTTTCATAGTTCGTCCTCGCTCTTCTTGATCGTAATAGGATGGTCAGGAAACGCCTGGATAATATTTTAACATGGCAACAATGTAATTTTAGTTGATATTAAGTCCGGTAGATCGACTGCCAAGTTTTTCTTTGTAACGCTCCTCCCTAATCCCTATTTTCATATTTTGGAATCATCGGCGGGGGGATCTCGTTTATCAGGCGGTGGATAATGTCTTCGTTGGTCATTCCTTCGGCCTGGGCTTGGAAATTGGTGCTGATGCGGTGTCGGAGGACTGGGATGACGATTTTTTGCACGTCTTCGATGGCCACTGAGAAGCGGCCGTCCATGGCGGCCAGGGCCTTTCCGGCGTGGATCAAAAATTGTCCCGCCCTGGGGCCGGCGCCCCAATCGACCAGGTCCTTGATAAATGTCGGCGCAGTGGAATCTTTGGGCCGGGTGGCGCGGACCAGGCGGGCGACATACTGGATAATGTATTCGCTTACGGCCACCTTGCCCACCAGGTTTTGCAGATTGATAATCGCCTTGCCGGAGAGCACCTTGCGGACCTCGGTTTTTTCACCGCGGGTGGTTGTGGCCAGAATTCGCTCCTCTTCGTCCAAGGACGGGTAATCGACCTTGATGTTGAACATGAAGCGGTCCAACTGGGCCTCGGGCAGGGGATAAGTGCCTTCCTGCTCGATGGGATTCTGCGTGGCGATGGTGAAAAACGGATCGGGCAGCGGGTATGTCTGCTGGCCGACGGTGACTTCGCGTTCCTGCATGGCCTGGAGCAAGGCGGCCTGGGTCTTGGGCGGCGTGCGGTTGATTTCGTCGGCCAGGAGGATGTTGGTGAAGATCGGCCCGTCGACGAAGCGGAAATTCCGCCGGCCCTGGTCGTCCTCTTCCAAGACGTTGGTGCCGGTGATGTCCGAGGGCATCAGGTCGGGCGTGAACTGGATGCGCTTGAATTGGATGTCGAGGATCCTTGCCAGAGTGCTGACCATCAGAGTTTTAGCCAGGCCCGGCACGCCGACCAGCAGGCAGTGTCCGCGGGTGAAAATGGCGGCGAAGATTTGCTCGATCACCTCGTCCTGCCCGACGATGACCTTTTGCAATTCTTCCTGCATCAGCTTGCGGTGCTGGGAGAACTCTTGCAATACGTCGCCAAGACTGCGAGGTTTAACGGTGGACAAGGGAGGGTTCCTTTGTTAGGGGTCAGGGGTCAGTGGCCAGGGTTCAGGGTTCAGGGTTCAGGGAATCGAGGGTCGGTTTTAACAGGTATGTTTTTATCATTGCGTTTATGCGCTAACAACACATCAAACCGCGAGAACTGGTCGCGGCCTTATGAAACAAATTCTCAGCGCGACCACCGGTCGCGGCTTTATGGCTCTAATCCCTAGTCCCTAATCCCTATTCTAAAACACCCGGGATTGGGAAGGGAGTTGCCTACCTAACTTTTTAATTCTAAGATACTTATGATATCCTTGCAGGTGGTTTTAGGATGGTGTTTGTGAAACGCATATTCTCTCTGCTTTTACCGGGTTTTGTGATTTGGGCCGTTTTAATTGGGCAGGATGTAACGATTGCGCAAGAGGCCCGGGGCGATATCACCGCCGAAGGGGTCCGGGAGGCAATCGACAAAGGAGTTGACTATCTTAAACTGCAGCAGAAAGTCGATGGATCATGGGATGAGTATACCCCCCAGCATGGGGGGATAAGTGCACTTTGTACTTTGGCTCTTTTAAATGCCGGGGTCGAGCCGAGCGATCCCCAGATTCAAAAGGCATTGGTATATTTACGCAAGTTCAAGCCGGAGAAGACCTATGTCACATCTCTGCAAACGATGGTTTTCGTCCGGGCCGAGCCGCAAAAAGACTCGTTGCTCATCAACCGCAACGTGAAGTGGTTGGAGGGCATACAAATCATGGAAGGGCAGCGCAAAGGAGGATGGTCGTATCCGCAGGGCAGCGGCGACAACTCGAACAGCCAGTTCGCCTTGCTGGCTTTGCACGAGGCCGAACGGGCCGGCGTGCAGGTAAGCGACAAGACCTGGCGGCTTGCCCGGACTTACTGGGAAGACTGCCAGAATCCGGACGGATCGTGGGGATATTACAAGCCCATGTCCGGCTACGGAAGCATGACTTGTGCGGGCATAACGTCGCTGGTGATCGCGGCCGACAAGATCGAGCAGGCCGACGCCAAGGCCGTGGGCGAAAAAATTCAATGTTGCGTCCGAAACGAAAGTGAGGCGGAAAACAAAGTCGAAAAAGGCTTGTATTGGTTGGGGGCTAATTTTTCCGTTTCTCGAAATCCCGGGTACCCCGGTGGAGGGTGGCTGCTTTATTATCTTTACGGCATGGAACGCGTCGGCCGGCTCACGGCCCGGCGATTCATCGGCAAGGCCGACTGGTATCGTGAAGGCGCGAAATTCCTGATCGATAATCAAGACAAGTTATCGGGATTTTGGAGCGGCACGGGCGCGGTCGAGGACAGAGGTTTGATCGGCACCAGTTTTGCCTTGCTCTTTTTGTCCAAAGGACGTTGGCCGGTTTTGATAAGCAAGTTAAAACACCCGCCGGACGAGGATTGGAATCAGCACCGTCACGACCTGAACAATCTTACGCGGTTTGTCGAATCGCGGTGGAAAAAAGACCTTACCTGGCAGGTGGTCGACTTGCGGTTGGCCGGCGTGGAGGATTTGCTGCAATCGCCGGTTTTGTTTTTATGCGGCAGCGCAAGTCCCTTGCCCAACGATCCGGCGGTGCGCGTGGAAGTAGTGGGAAAACTCCGCGATTATCTGGATCGGGGCGGTTTCCTTTTTGCCGAGGCATATTGCGGCGACAGTGGTTTTGACAAAGGGTTCCGCGATTTGATGTCGCTGGTATTTCCCGAGCCGGAATATCGGCTGCGCTTATTGGATCCCGACCATCCGATCTGGCACGCCGAGGAAATCATTTCGCCCGAGCAGTTGCGGCCGCTGCTGGGAATCGATTTCGGCTGCCGCACGAGCGTGGTTTATGCGCCCCTGGATCCGCCGGATAATCCCAGGGCCTCGCTTTCCTGCCTGTGGGAGCTTGCCCGCAGCGGCCGGGGGCAGACTTTTAAGCCTTCGGTGCAGGCGCAAATTGACGCCGCTTTTGGCCTGGGGATCAACGTGTTGGCTTATGCCACGAATCGGGAATTGCTGGGGAAAGAGGAGTATTTCAAGGCGCAGACTTCGCGGCGGCCGGGCGATCAGGCGGAGCGTGGGCGGTTGTACATCGCCAAGATACGGCATCCCGGCGGATGCAATACCGCGCCCAGGGCGCTGGTGAATCTTTTGGATTTGGCCGGCCGGGAGTTGAAAATCCGGGCAACCGCCCGGGAGGAATTGATCGACATTACCGACGATGCCCTGTTCGATTACCACCTGGTGTTCATGCAAGGGCGGAATGCATTTCGCTTTACCGAGGCGGAGCGGGCGCAACTGAGAAAATACATCGATCGCGGAGGGATGGTGTTTGCCGATTCGATATGCGCCAGCCGGGCCTTTAGCGAATCGTTCCGGCGTGAAATGGCCGCCATTTTCCCGCAAAACAAGTTGGAACACATAGCGGCGGACGATCCGCTGTTGAGCACTAAATTCGGCGGATTCGATTTGAAGGTTGTCACCCGGCGCGATCCGCAGAACAGGGGCTCAAATGCGCCATTGTCGGCGGCGCTGAAAAAAGTCCCCCCGGACTTGGAGGGCATCAAGTTCGACGACCGCTGGGGCGTGATCTTCTCGCCATACGACGTCAGTTGCGCATTGGAAAAGCTGGACTCGCTGGAATGTCGGGGCTATATCCGCGAGGACGCCGCCCGCATCGGACTGAACGTAATACTGTATTCGTTGCAGCAGTAAGCGGTCTGGATTTTTTGTAGGGTGCGTGTAACGCACCATCCACCATGGATTACGGTGCGTTTCACGCACCCTACAGGCTATAATTCTTTGCAGCATTCTTTACAGCAGTGAAATTGGGCAATCTCTTCCGAATATTCCTAATTTTCCGATTGTTACATGCCGATCCAAGCCTAAGGGGCCTATTGTAGGTTGTGGCAACTATATTGCGAAACCGCAAGCGGTTTACTTGCTGCATTGCGAAACCACAAGCGGTTTTACTTATTAAGATGCCTTGCGTGAGGGGGGATTTGCCATGCTCAGGCGTATTTGGGGAATCTGGGGAATGATTATTCCCCTTGGCGCCATTTTAATCAGCGGCTGGGGATGTTCGTGGCATAGGACGGAACAAGGTTGGATGCTCCGTCAATCGAAATGGACGCTTGAATACAAACGGGCGGCGTGCTCCTGCAATGCGGCCGCGGAATGTGCCGAGGGATGTGCGGTCCAACTTCCCAAAGAGCCGGAATGCACCTCTGATAGTGATGAGGAAGGCGGAATTCTAAACGAAGCCGATCCCAAGCAGCTTGAAAAACTTAATAGCTCGCCTTTTGCCAAACTATTGGCGCGGCGCGGCCGGTTGGGAGTTTGCGCCAGTTGCGGACACTTGGGGCGCTTTAAAGAGCCGGAAAAAGGGGAACAGGCCCAGGCGCCGGTCATTGCCAGATTCGTGCCGGTGCCCACACAGCCGGTCTTTTGTCCCAGAGACGAAAATATGCAACCGGTCTCTTATGAAAAGGCCCCAATTCCAAAGGAGCGAGAGTCTTCCTCGCCAATTAAAAAGCCACAGCCCAAAGCCCCGCTGCCCGAGGTGATTCCCCCTCCGCCGATCACATCCGATATGGACAAGTCGGGCGAGGCGGTTCCCCGGCGGTTAGATACAGCTCGAGAGACGTCGAGTTGGATATTTTCTTCGCCTGGGGAAAAGAAGCCCGAGCAGTTGATCGAGGCCCAGCTACCACCGCGGCCATCCGAGCGCGGTACTCGATAGATCGTGCCGCCATTGCGATCTCGTCTAGCGGCACAAGCGCCGCAGCTATTGAGTGTCAGGAAATAATGTTGCGTGAAAAGTCAGAGAGCCGGGGCGTGTCGCCCCGGTAATTTCGCACCCGACACGGCCCGGCTCTGAGGCGAAAACTCGACATTCATTACCTGAGTCTCAATAAATGTTCATTCCTTGCGTTCGACTTGCGGCACAAGCGCCGCGGCCTTGGTTTATTGACTGACCAATAAGCAAAGAATGGAGAATCGACTGGAGCATTTTGCCTATTCTTTCTGAACTATGCAATATGTTATCTGGTGGTATGGGCTGTTTTTTCCGGTGGCGTTTGGACTAATCAAGGCATGGATTGTATGGAACCGATGAACCACAAGTACTCTTGCGATGGCGTGGGAAGGATAAGCCCGCGCTTGGGTTGTCCTGCGTGCGGCCGCCAAAAAGCGGAGGCCGCGTCCAAACAGATAACAACTGCGATACACGCCCCATGCCCCATCGAACAGCACGCCCGAGATGGTCGTTCAATACTAATGCCGCATTGTGCATGGCGGCAATAATTCTTTTTATATTGTTTCAGAATGCCGCCGGCTCGGAACTGAGATTTACCCCTATCGTCAAGGCGGTTGAGGGCGCCCGGGATTCGGTGGTTAACATCCGCGGTGAAAAAACGATCGCGGCAAGTTCCAGCCAGACCCCGGGGGCTGATGCCGGGCGCCGGGTAAACGGCATGGGCACCGGCGTGGTGATCGACCTGCGGGGATATATCATTACGAATTATCACGTAGTGGACGGGGTCCGGGATATTCAAGTAACTTTGGCCGGCGGGGAGAAGTATGTTGCCAAGCTGATCTCCCGGGATACGGAAACGGACCTGGCGATAATAAAGATCGACGCCAAGCAGGATATTCCAGTTATTCGCATCGGCACCTCCTCGGACCTGATGACCGGGGAAACCGTGATCGCCATGGGCAACGCCTACGGATACGAACACACGGTAACCCGGGGGATAGTGAGTGCGTTGCATCGATCGGTGCAGGTCAACGACGCTCAGTATTACGACGATCTGATCCAGACCGACGCGAGCATAAATCCGGGCAATTCCGGGGGGCCGCTGTTGAACATCGACGGCGAGATGATCGGGATTAACGTAGCAGTGCGGGCGGGCGCGCAGGGGATTGGATTTGCCATTCCGGCGGACAAGGCCATGTCGGCGGCGGCTTCGATGTTGGTGTCTGTTAATGCGAACAAGACCTGGCACGGGGTTGTTGCGGGCGACGAAAATTCGGGGGGGACTTCCAAGGGAGTGGTTGTGGAATCGGTGGAAAAGAGCAGTCCCGCGGCAGAGGCCGGCATAAAACCCGGCGACGTGATTACACGGCTTGACGGGGTGGAAATCCATCGGACCTTGGATCTGCAACGGGCTTTTTTGGACCGCAAACCCGGCGATAAAATCGAAATAGCGCTGAGGCGATCGGGCGAATCGACGGCAAAGCGTCTGACCCTGGCGGCACAGCCGGAAACGCAAAAAACACCCACCGGCCCGATCTGGGAAGTGCTGGGCCTGGATCTGAAAGCGATACCGGCCGAGGAATTCCGCTCGACTCATCAAACGCGATATAGCGGCGGATTGAAGATCACCGCCGTGCGTGCGAACAGTCCGGCCGCCAACCAGGGCATCCACAGTGGGGACGTACTGGTGGGCATGCACATCTGGGAGACGGTTTCGCTGGAAAACGTCACCTATATTCTTAACCGGCCCGACTTTACCAGTCTTAACCCGGTGATGTTCTATATCCTCCGGGGCGATAAAACCTGGTACGGATATCTGCCCGTAGGCACGGTTAAAACGGCACAGCGTTAATTAGCCCGAATTCATAATAGCCCGAAGCGCAAGCGAGGATAAACTGTTTGCTGTTCCTCGCTTGCGCTTCGGGCTAGTGTAAATTCATGAATAATCCGGGTTAAAATTCCGCCAAAATACCAGGCCGAGTGGCATTACCGGGCGTCGTATGGTATGTTGGAGGGGATGACAGCCGAGTTCCACCAATCCGATCTGGAAGCCTACCTTGACGAGGCCTTGCCCGCCGAAGAAATGGCGGCTATCGAACGGGTGCTGCGGGCTGATCGCAGCCTGATAGGACGACTCAGTTCGATCCACGCCAGGCGGAACGCGGGCGTACATTCGGTGGGCGAGATCTGGCGCGGTCATCGTTTGAGTTGCCCGACAAAGGAACAATTGGGCAGTTTTTTGTTGCAGGCCCTGCCCGAGCAAACGGCCGACTACATTGCGTTTCATTTGGAGGTGGTGGGCTGCCGGTTTTGCCTGGCGAACCTGGCCGATCTAAAGGCCCGGCAAAAAGAAGACGGGGAGATAATTAAACTGCGGCGGCGGAAGTATTTTCAATCGAGCGCGGGCTATTTGCGCCGGAGAAAATGAGATACATATTGCGAAACTGCAAGCGGTTCCACTCGTTCCACGCCGGAGCGTGGGAGCTAGTTTATATCGCGAAACCGCAAGCGGTTTATTCGCCGCCCGGGGCTGGGGTTTGGGATTTTACCTTTACGCAGCCGGCCGTCATATCCATCCATGATTTGAAATCGATGATCTTTTCCAGTCCTACGGGCCATCGCCAAATCAGGGTAACCAAGGTGTCGTTTTCTTCGTGGAAGAACATTTCAATGATGCCGGACAACTGGACGGGTTGACCCTCTCCATTAGACTTGAAGTAATAGAATTGTTGATTTCCGGTAGCCTGGCACTCTTGCCAATCAAGCGATCGGCCCTCGGGGGTTTGGGCTTTATAATCGGCAAGCTGGGTGGCGTCATTAATTTTTGAACCCAGTTCGGCCTGCAGGTTTCTGGAGTAATTTACCCTGTTTGGGCCGGTACTGACGGCCACATAAAGATAATAGGGTTGTTTGCCTTTATTGGCGTCCGGAATGAACCCTTCGAATGTAAGTTTCAAGTCGTTTATATCAATCACGTTGGGTTTTACCCGCCGAGAATCGATCGGCTTGCCGTCGACCGCGGCGCCTTCCTGCAAAGGCGGAATTTCAAAACCGCCGGTTAGCAGGTTTTCATAAGCTTGTTTGTTGGAATCGTTTTTTTGCGGAACGCAAATGGATACCTGCGTGCCGGGCACATCGATCGGCGACGACAGGAGATTGAACTTGGAGCCTGTTTTAAGCTCCTTGATCCGCTTATCCAGGCGTTGTTCGTAATCGCTGGTCCCGCATCCCGCGAAAAAAAGCAAAAGCAGGGCGGCGCCTGCCGCACTATTAGTTACTGTGCGATTCATCAATGCAACTCGGTGTGGAAGGGTTTTAGTTGTCACTTAACCATTAAGGAGATTGTTGCACCCTGAGAGTATCGTTGTCAAGCGTTATTGAAAAATCAGGTAGCCGAATCCCTCTGGCATCACCTGGGTGGAGGCGGGAGTGGACCAGGATTGAAAACCCACGCCGGGGATAGTCCGTTGCACTCCCACGGCCCATACTTCTCTCGACTTAACGGGTGGCACGGTCATTTTGCCCGTGCTTTCCGCATCGTCAGGTGGCACGGGCATCTTGCCCGTGTTTTTTGCGTCGCCGCTGGGATGCCCATCAGCACTGGCGAGACGCCGGCGCCAGGCGGTAAGTTGATTCAAGGGAATAGCCGCCTCTACGGTCCAGGCTTCGTCGGTCAAGTCGGCGGCCACGAACCAAGTTGGGTTCCAGGTGGGATCGCCCCATAGGGAGTCGGCCGTAAACCCGCGATAATCGAAGGAAAATTGGTAGTATGTGGCGAAATCGCGGTCGATGTCGATGAGTATATCCACGCGATCCCGGGCCGTGAGATCGGCGTCGCGCGGCCGCGGCGTTGGGGCCGGCTCGTATTTCACTCCGGGCGCGCGCCGGCAAGTTACGGCGATGTAAAGGAAGTCGGCATCGTAGGCAAAAGCGGCCAGGGCGGGCCACTGGTCGTCGTCATTTAGCGGGCTTTTAAGCGGAACGGATTCGATTTTTTGCCAAACGGCGTCGTCCAGGCGTCCGTCCAACTTGGGCTTGGCCGCGGCCTTCCAGCATAGCTGTGTGGGCTTGGGTTGCCTGGTATTCGGATCGGTCAGCGAAATTTCGCCTTTGGCGCAGGCCGACCAAGCGTCGCGATCCAGGCCGCGGCTCTCGGCGAGGTAGAATTGTTCGGCCGGCCTGGGCGAGCCTTGATTTCGCCAGGCCGCGGCCAGGGGAAATCTTAGCGCGGGCTCGGCGAACAGATCGGGGCGGGTCCGCTCGATCTGTTTGCCAAGGGTTACGGCGCGGGCCAGGCGGTCTTCAAGTTTTGCCGCAACAATCGCCGGCACCAATGGTTGGCGCGGGATTGCATTTCGCACGGAGTGCTCTTGCCAGGCGATTTCTCCGCTTGCGTAGTATTGAACCAGCCAGAGCAAGGCCTGCCGGGCCAACGGATGTTGGGGATAACGGTCGGCTAGGATGGTAAAGGTTTCGGCGGCCATCGTCCACCGGCCGGTGCGATGATATTTATCGGCAAGATAATAGAGTATGCGCCCTGCGCTGTCGTAGTCCAAACCGCGGATTAATTCGCTGCTTTGTGTCAAGAGGTTGGTTTCCGCGTCTGGATTGCGCAGGGCCTGTTCCAGGATGGCCCGGGCGTTGCGCTGTTTTATGGCCGTGCGTTGGAGGGCGTCGATATTTTCCACCGTCGCGTTGGTTAATTCCCGGCGCGCTTCTGAGCCCGGGATCAGGGCCAGGCC
>JBEKGL010000062.1:0-12869 GCA_050012815.1 Thermoguttaceae bacterium | reverse complement strand
CCGGCACCAAGGACTCGATGGGAACGAATTTCTGCGACATCACGGTCCGGGTCGTTCGCGGCAGAGTGCTGACGATAAGCTGTTTGGATAACCTCATAAAAGGCGCTTCCGGGGCAGCGGTGCAGAATTTCAACCTCATGTTCGGCTATCCCGAAACAACAGCATTGTAGGGTTAAGGGTTCAGGAACAGAAAATAGGTAATAAAGTCTTTGTTTGAGTTCTGAGCGCATGTTGTAAAGCCGCGACCAGTGGTCGCGCCGTAGTCCGCATTAGGAAATAGGGATCATATATTAGGGATTAGAGTTTGCCGGTGGATGAACTGATTACTGAAAACTGACAACTGAAAACTTAACTGAACCCTGAACCCTTAGGAAAAAGCCATGTCGATCACCGTTCCCCAAGGATACCTTTTGGCCGGCGTGCATTGCCGCATTAAGCGCGATCCGCAAAAACCGGACCTCACATTGGTCCTTTCGGACACTCCTGCATCCGCCGCGGGCGTTTACACCCAAAACTTGGTCTGTGCAGCGCCGGTGCTACTCGATCGCAATCGCACGCCGAGCAATCGTATCCGCGCGGTGGTAATCTGCTCCGGGGTGGCCAATGCCTGCACGGGCGAACGCGGACTGCGCGACGCCGAGGAAATGGCCCGGCTGGCCGCGGCCGCTTGCGGCGCCCAGAGCGATCAAGCCCTCGTTCTCTCCACCGGCGTGATCGGGGCCTTTCTGCCTATGGACAAGATCGAACAGGGTATTTCCGCGGCCGCGGTGAAATTGGGAAACAACGACGCCTGCCTGCTTTCCGCCGCCCGGGGCATGTTGACCACCGACACCGTACACAAACTCTCCGGCCGGAGCGTGACTATCGACGGACGCAAAATCCAAATCACCGGCATGGCCAAAGGCGCGGCAATGATGGGCCCAAACATGGCCACCATGCTGGCCTTGATCATGACCGACGCCGCAATGGATCCCCCCACGGTCCAGACTGCCCTTCGCACGGCCACGAGCGATAGTTTTAATTGCATCAGCGTCGACGGACATACCAGCACCAACGACACCGTGCTGCTGTTGGCCAACGGAGCCTCGGGCGGCCGGCCTTTGGCGGGCAAGGAATTGGAATCCTTCCAACAGGCGCTTAACGAAGTGTGCGTCGATCTGGCTAAATCAATTCCCGCCGACGGCGAGGGCGCCACGCATTTGATTACCATCGAAGTATCCGCCTGCGCGGATCGCGATTCGGCTCTGGCCCTGGCCAAGACCGTGGCCAACAGTCCGCTGGTGAAGACGGCCATTTCCGGCGCTGATCCTAATTGGGGGCGGATCGTTTCGGCGGCCGGTTACGCCGGAGTGCCCTTCGATTCTAACGGCGTCAGCTTGCGGGTGAACGGCTTTTCGCTTTACGAAAAGGGAGTTCCCACGCAGTTCGACGCCCATGCCGTGTCGCGCTCCATCCGCGACAACCGCGATACCTTAATTCAGCTTGAATTCAGCGAGGGCAAGGCATTCCGCCGCTTCTGGACCACCGACCTGACGGCCGAATACGTGCGGCTTAACGCCGATTATCACACGTAATCGGCGGGGACCTTGACGATTCGGTCCGCCTTGGCAATACTTTTGGTGGCATCTGATTCCGCGCATGAAACCATTATTTACAAAAGGAGTTTCACGATGTCCAAATTTCCCCTCGCGATGCTGCCGCTGGCATTGATTCTCATCGCCGCCGGATGCGGGAAATCGAGTTCCGGCAGCGGGGAAACCATAATCCGCGTTGAAGGGTCCGACACTATGGTGAACGTCGCCCAAGCCTGGGCGGAAAACTACGATAAACTGCATCCGGAGGTGAGCGTCCAAGTCCAGGGCGGAGGATCGGGCGTCGGAATCGCCAGTCTAATCGCCGGCAATTGCGATATGGCCGATACCAGCCGGAAAATGAAAGCGGATGAAATCGCCCGGGCAACGGCCAAACAAGGCGCCGCCCCCATCGAACACGTCGTGGGTTACGACGCCCTGGCCATTTATGTCCATAAAGATAATCCAATAGACTCCATATCGCTGGAAGAACTGGCGGAAATTTACGGCGATGCAGGAACCATTACCAAATGGTCTCAGTTAGGCGTCAAAATTCCCTCCGGCGCGGATAAAATCACCTGGCTCAACCGTCAAAACAGCTCCGGCACCTACGTCTATTTCCGCGAGACGATATTGGGCGATAAACGGGATTATAAAATGGGCTCTATAAATCAGAACGGCTCGAAAGACGTAATTTCGATGATTGCCCATACTCCCGGCGCCATCGGATATAGCGGAATGGGCTACGCTACAAATGAGGTGAAAGTGTTAAAGGTATCGCACAAAAAAGGCGAACCGAGCGTGGTTCCTTCCGTGGAAAACGTACATAATAACACGTATCCCATTACCCGGCCCTTGCAAATATATACCCTAGGCGAGCCTAAAGGCGCGGTAAAAGCCTATTTGGATTGGATCAAATCCGCTGAAGGCCAGCAAGTGGTTTTGGATAAGGGCTACGTGCCGGTGTTCAAGCATGATAAATAATGCCGCAGATCCCAGCGCTCGTGATAAGAAGCCTATTTCGATCGCCTGGTTCATCCGTGCTGGATCGCGATACGCTGAGCCGTTTATTGAATTTGTGATCCGGCTGTGCGGTTGGAGCGCCATTGTTTTCGTAATCGCCATCTTCTTCTTTGTCTTCCGCGAGGCTGCGCCGATGCTCTTCGGCGGCTTGAATCTGGCGGAATTTTTCACAAGTCCGATTTGGCAACCATCCTCCGAAGTGCGTCCGCAATACGGGATTTTGGCCCTGCTGGCCGGTTCGTTGGCGGTAACGGCCCTGGCCACCGCGCTGGCCATGCCCTTGGGTCTGGGAGCGGCCGTGTACATCTCGGAATTCGCCGGCGGAAAAAGCAAGGAAATCCTTAAAATCGCCGTGGAATTGCTGGCCGCCGTGCCCTCGGTCGTCTGGGGTTTCATCGGATACATGGTCATAGGGCCGATCATCATCAAATTCACCGGAGCGCCGGTGGGACTGAATCTCCTAAACGGCGGAGTTATCCTGGCGCTGATGAGCGTTCCGATCATCGTATCGGTCGGAGAAGACGCCTTGAAGGCCGTGCCCGACTCCTATCGCGAGGCGGCCTTGGCCATGGGCGCAAGCCGTTGGGAGATCGTGTATCGCGTGCTTTTTCCCGCCGCCAAAAACGGATTGTTGGCCGCCGTGCTCTTGGGCATAGGCCGGGCAATAGGCGAAACCATGGCCGTGCTCATGGCCACCGGCAATGCCGTGCAGATTCCGCACAGCCTGCTGGATCCAATCAGCACGCTGACGGCGACCATCGCCTCCGAACTAGGCGAGGCCGTGGAAGGCGGCACGCACTATCGCGTATTGTTTCTCATCGGCGTGGTGTTGTTCGCGATAACGTTCTTCGTCAACCTCTCCGCCGATCTGGTAATCAAGGGATTTCGCACTGAAAAAGAAAATTAAGTTTAGCCCGGGCACTTGTGCCCGGAGTTTTAAAATTTACCTCGTTCCCACGGTCCTCCGTGGGAACGAATAGTCCGCAATGTTTCGCATCGCCGTTTACAACGCGAAAAGCGTTGGGGAAATCGCTTCCCACGCGGATCGCTGGGAACCAGGGAAATTATCCATCGTAGGCACACCGCGTGGAACCAACTCAAAAAATTCCCGCCGAGGGGCTTGAGTATGTGCTTCTCACCGGCATCGGCTTAAAAACGCCGGCCGCAGCGGCGGCTTCGTTTGCCGGTTTGGAAGATGCCTTGTCGGCGGTCGGTAAATTTCAATGTCAACCGGCCGATGCGGTCGATGGAGTTGCCCGCCCGGCGCCGCAATACGAAATCGTTTGCCGCCGGCCGGGCGAAACCGTACATTCGGGCAAAACACCCCGGCACCATTTCTACGTGAATGTCTGGGCGGCGGATCCGGGAACTGTCGAGGGGGAAGGAACCGAGCAGTTCCCCTGGAGCGGCGCGAATTCGGCGGTCGCGGCATTGCTCGGCCGATGCCGGGAAGGGAGCCTTTGCCTCAAGCCGGGCCAACGCCTGCTCATTTCGCACAAAGAACCGTTCACCCCATCCGCTCTGGAGCGGTGGAAAAAAATAAAGGAAACCACCGCCAAGTATGTGTTCCTGGCCATGACCGGCATGTTGGTGTTGCCCGTGTTCCTCATTCTGGGTTTTTTGGTGGTCAAGGCATGGCCGGCATTGTCGTTTTCATTCCTTTTCCAGAATCCCACCAACAACATGACCGCCGGTGGTATATGGGCGCCCCTGATTGGCACTTTTTTTCTAGTGCTGCTATCGCTGGCAATTGCCGCGCCCATCGGCGTTTTGGCCGGAGTTTATCTGAACGAATACGCCCGGAACAACTGGTTCAACCGCCTGATCAGCCTGGCCGTGGTCAATCTGGCCGGCGTGCCCAGCATCGTGCACGCCCTGTTCGGCGTGGGAGCGTTTGTATTGTTCATGCACATGGGCAAATCGCTCTTGGCGGCCTCTTGTACTATAGCGGTAATGACGCTCCCGGTGATTATTACCAGTACTCGCGAGGCACTGGCTTCGGTCCCCATGGCCTTTCGCGAAGCATGTTGGAACCTGGGTGCCACGCGATGGCAGACCATCCGCACCATCGTGCTGCCCAATTCCATTAGCGGCATCCTTACCGGCGTGATCCTGCAAGTCTCCCGGGCGGCAGGCGAAACCGCCCCCATACTGTTTACCGGCGCCGTGTTTTATATGCGAGTGCCCGATCACGGCTGGGCCTCGTTCTTTCCCTACGCCCTGCACGACCACTGCATGGCCCTGTCGTATCACCTTTTCATACTAACTACACAGGTCCAGGGCGTCAGTTCGGAGGTTCAATACGGCACCGCCGTCGTGCTGGTTGGATTAGTATTGCTGGTAAATAGCGTTTCTATCGCCCTTAGGGTTTATCTCCGCATGAGGAAGAAGTGGTAGAGCGATTCATGCCGGGCCATATTTGCTTTAACAACGTGACGGTTACATACGGCCCGAAAACGGCCCTGGCCGACGTCACTCTGGATATGCCCGAGAAACAAATCTTTGCCATTATCGGTCCGGCCAATTCGGGCAAGACCACGCTATTGAAGTGCATCAATCGCACGATCGATTTCGCGCCTTCGGCCAAGGTTCAAGGCCGCCTTCTGCTAGACGGCGTGGACGTTTTCCGCGTGAAAAACGTATATGAACTTCGCCGCCGGGTGGGAATGGTGTTTCCGCTTCCCGTGGGCCTGCCGCTGACGGTTTTCGAAAACGTGGCTTACGCCCCGCGCAGGGCTGGAATGCACGACCGCCATGAACTCGAAGCCCTGGTGGAAAAATGCCTGCGCCAGGCCATGCTCTGGGACGAAGTCAAGGACCGGCTCGATCTGTTGGGCACGCGGCTTTCCGGAGGGCAGCAACAACGCCTGACCTTGGCCCGGGCACTTTCGCTGCAACCGGAAATATTATGCCTCGACGAGTTTTCCATTGCCATCGATCCGATCACCACCATGCGGATCGAAGACATACTCCGCGAACTAAAAAACCAGATGACGATAGTGCTGGTGACCAACCTGGTGCAACAAGCCCGGCGGTTGGCCGATCATACGGCTTTTTTCAGCAATTCCCGGCTCATCGAGGCCGCTGAAACGGAAATACTCTTTAACCAGCCCGCGCAAAAGCTCACCGAACGCTACTTGACCGGAGATTACGGCTAATGCCCGCGGAAAACAATGAAAAACCGCCCGCTTACAGCATCCATACACGGGATTTGAATCTCTGGTACGGCCCGTTCCACGCGCTGAAGAACGTGACCATTAACGTCAAGCCCGGCATTATCACCGCGCTTATCGGGCCTTCGGGATGCGGAAAAACAACCCTGCTTAGATGTTTCAACCGCATCAACGAGCGATATCCAAACGTCCGCACCGCCGGTGAAATCGCCGTGCTTGGCAAAAACATTTACGACCTCGACGTCTCCCTCAGCGAGTTGCGTAAATCGGTGGGCATGGTTTTTCAACGCCCCAATCCCCTGCCCATCTCGGTCTACGAAAACGTCGTCTTCGGATTACGCGTGCATACCGCCCGCGGCAACCTGAAGCGGGCGGACCTGGACGCCTTGGTGGAATCCTCCTTGCGCGACGTTCAGCTTTGGGACAACTTAAAAGACAAGCTCCGCACCAAGGCCACCCGCCTGACGCTCGAAGAACAGCAGAAACTCTGCATCGCCCGGCTCTTGCCGCAAAAACCCAGAGTGCTTCTGATGGACGAGCCTTGTTCGGCCCTGGACGGCGAAGGCATCGAACGCATCGAGGAACTAATCGAATCGCTCCGCCGGCGCTATACAATCCTCATGGTCACCCATAACATGGGTCAAGCCCGGCGCGCCAGTCACGAGTGCATTTTTATGCTCATGGGCGAGATCATCGAACATGCAAATACCCTCGACATATTCATGAACCCCAAGCAAAAAGAAACGGAAATGTATATCACCGGCCGATACGGCTAAAAAAGTGGGCAGTGAGCATCAAGGGGTGGGCAGTGGGGCAATAAGGGGTGGGCAGTTTACTGCCCACTCTAAAGCGAGCGTCAAGGGGTGGGCAGTTCACTGCCCACTCTCAACATAAAATCCCCGCGAAACCGCAAGCGGTTTTATATATCATTCATCATTCTACATTCTTTTATTTCACATTTTTCAACCATTCGCTTATCACCCAACCGACTTTTGCCAGGCTAAGGGCCGAGCATTTATCCGGCCTATCGGCTTGCGTGTGCCATGGCGGATAATCAAAGTCGATAATGTCAATACAGGGGATTTTACCTATATTGTGAAGCATTATATGATCGTCTTCCACTTCGTATTTGGGGCGGGGGATGAATTCACGGACGCCCAATCGGCCCGCAGTCGCCCAAATGGCCTCGACTACCGGCTGCGTGTCTATCCATCCCAGACTATAACGCTCTGCATAGATTTGCAGGTCCTTGTCGGAGATCATGTCCAACAATACGCCCCAGTGATAACGATATTTCGGCGGCTTATCGACATAATTCTTGGCGAAATATTCCGAGCCCAGAAAAAAACGGCCGTTCGGCGCGAACATGAATTCCTCGCCGTCCAAAAAGAGAAAATCAATGCCGTATTTGCCGTCGATCTTGGCCATCTCGTGCGCCAATTCCATCATCAGCGCCACCCCGCCGGCGTTGTCGTTCGCCCCGACAAACACGCCCCGAGGATCTCTTTTATCCTCAAGCGGAAATGGCAATGTGTCATAATGCGCGCATATAAGTATGCGTTCGCTTTTTTCCGGATGCCAATGGACTATAATATTTGCCATGTCAACGGGCGAATTATCCAGCGGATGAGGCGTCCGGAATCGCTGAAATTCGACTTCTCCGTGAAGTTTTTTAAAATGCTCAGCCAGTAGTTTTTGCTGGGCTTCCATGCCCGGCGATCCGCTCGGCCGCGGGCCGATCGCGCACAGTTGCTTTAGATACTCGTACGCCCGGCCGCCGTTAAATGGAATGTCCTCCAGGCGCAACGACGATACGGCCGGCGCGGCATCGTCATTCAAGCCGCGGTTGCCGAAAAGTAATATCCAGCCCAGCCCTGCGCAAGCCAAGATAATCGCCGCGAAAAGCAACAGCGTTTGAAAAGAGAACCTCCCGGCTTGCGAAACGCCCGTCCGTGCCTTCATGACCGATCCCTCCGCAATCGAGGCGGTAAACTGTTGGCCTGCCGACGCCATGCCGGTGCAATCCTCATTTGTGCGATTTTTTACTTCACTGTCCCCTCTCCCTTTGGGAGAGGGTTAGGGTGAGGGCTGTTAATGCAATACCATCCCCTCCCCAAAAGGATAGAGGACTAGTTCATCTTACATGTACGATTTCGTGCAATTTGCACAAAGCGGAATTTCCTCTTGCCGGCCCTCCCTGTGCAACTGCCGCACGCGGCGATAAGCCGGACTGTTCCATATCTCGCAAATCGATGCCTTTTCATCCATGCATCCCAATAAACATTGCCCGTCGTAATCTAAACAACACAACGACACTTCGCCCCCGGAAAGCACGGTCAAGTTTCTCCATAATCGCTGACAGGGTTTGCGCACCCGGCCTCCGCTATCGGCCGACTCGCAGTTCCCCCAGTTGTGAATTTTTGTAAAGGAAAACCCGTCGACTATCTTTTGCAGCGGCCGCATAGTTTCTTGCCTATCGGATGTGCTGCAACAAGTGATATGGACCTTCAAACGGGAATGGGAAGTATTGCGCATGGCAACCAGGTCGATGATGTTTTGCATCACGGTTTCAAATTGTAGCGGCACGCGAATGCGCTCGAATTCCTCCTTCGTGGACCCGTCGATGCTGATTTTTATCTCATCCAACCCGGCCTCGATCAATCCCTTCGCCCGATCGCAACTCAACAAGGAGCCGTTGGAAAAAATCTTGACCTTTTTGATTCCCTTGCCCTTTGCGTAGCTTACCCGGTCTTCGAGTTGTTTGTCCATAAGCGGCTCGCCGAAATTATGAAGGTGGATCTCCCGGCAACCAAACCGGGCGCATTCATCGATAAGCCGCCCATAAAGGGCGTCGTCCATCCGCGCAATTCGCCGCCGGATGTCTTTTCGCGGGCAGATAGTGCAGCAGGCGTTGCAGGCGTTGGTGGTTTCAATCCGAACCACTTCTGGAAAGGCATGTTGGGCAAGATCGAACACGCCCCCGCCAATCCGGCACACGGTTTTGGACAACATATTGTTTAGCGATTGCATAGCGACTATTTACTAACAGAGTGTCCGAAATAAATCAATCTCAAGATCACTCCAACTCTGCCCATATCAGCGGGTGGTCAGAGGCGTCGTTTTCTATAATCCCGGCATCCACGCATTTTAATCCGCGGACAAAAATCCAATCGATTCGACCTGGATCCTTTGGACCAAGAACATGTCCCACGGCATCAATTACGCCAGGCAAAGACGCAATCTGGCTGATTTGGGCATCTTGGGCAGTTGAGTTCAAATCGCCCAATAGTACAGCCGGTTCGGCTAATCCAAGAAATAACGCGATTACTTCCTTAAGCTGGGCCTCCCGTTCGCTGTCATAGCGGCGGTTGACATGCGTAAGTAAAACATGAATCACGCGATCCTTAGTGCCACATTCCTGCCGCAAATCCACGCAAACGGCGTTGCGATAACTGTAATCCACCCGTCTGATAAGGGGAATTCTGCGCCAAGCAACAACCGGCACTCTGGTAAGCAATCCATTGCCCGACTCCATCCAATACCATTGCCTGACAGAGGGGGTAAAAAGCCAAGCCATACCCAACCGTTGGCCGAGCAATGCCGCCTGGTCCTGTTTTTCGAACAAACTCGCCCCATGTACCTCGTTCAGACCCACGAAATCCAGCCCTTCCAATAACTTAGCCACGCGATCCACATCGCTCCGGCCATCCAAACCCTTGCAACCGTGGATATTAAACGTTCCCACGCAAATTCGGGTGGACTTTCGATCATCCATAACGTCAATCGGGACAGGGAGTTGTGAGTTATTTTCAGCCGAATCGGCTTTGGCAGTGTGTACGATAAAATCCGCACCTTGGATTTCCACACCATCGGCAGGTCCGGTTGGCCGGTGCATGGAAGCGTGCCAAATTCCTCCGCCGACAAGCACAGCCGCAATCAGACAAATGTACCGCTTACGTATTTTCATGTTGTCCCAAACCCTAAAATTTGCTAATCTGCCGCCGTTTTACAGGCTGCCTTCCCGGCAGCCGTTCTTTTAAGAAAACTTCGTCTCTAAACCGCATAAGGATTATTCATCCATGATTGACCTTCAGGCAATAACCGCCTTGCACGCCGATACAGTCCAGCAGTGGCATCAACATCAGATAGATAACCAATACGAAGATTTTTTGGAAATCGTTTGCCGGCAGCACCAACAAAACTTTAAACTCTGGCACCAGGAAGACATCGCCCGCAGCCCGGACGTGAGCGATTCCGACCTGGCCCGGGTAAAACGCAGCATAGACAAACTAAACCAGAAACGCAACGATTTGATCGAGCAATTGGACGATTCTCTTATCCGCCAGTTAAACCTCCTCGGCGTCACGGCACAGCCGAACGCCAGGTTAAACACCGAAACGCCCGGCAGCGTAATCGATCGCCTTTCGATCCTCTCGCTGCGGATCTATCACATGGAAGAACAGGCCTTCCGCACCGATGCCTCGGATGAACACGTCGCCAAGGCCAAGTCCAGGTTGGAAATCCTATACGAGCAGCACCGCGACCTGTGCCACTCCTTTCAGGACCTCTTGGATGACATATTCGCCGGCCGGAAACCCATGAAAAGCTACCGGCAATTGAAGATGTACAACGATCCAACCATGAATCCCTATCTCTACAATGCCGCAAAACGCCCCGCGGCGTAAAAACTACAAACTCCTTCCCACGCTCCAGCGTGGGAACAAGTCGGCAAACCGCTTGCGGTTTCGCGATATGCCGACAAAATGCCATTGCACACTCGTTCCCACGCTCCGGCGTGGGAACGCGATTTCTCTTCTATATTAAGCCCACTTCCGTATATCCAGTTTTTTCCGATTCTCAACCAATTGCAAAATTTTATCGCACGCGCTGCACACGTCTTCAACCGTGATGGCTTGCATCAACTCCACCGAGGCATGACGCCGCTGTCGGGTCGAACCCTCGAAAAAAGCCTTTTGCAAGGCGATATGTTGGGAACCATAAGGGCCGTGCCTTTCGGCCGGCCACGGACCGTATAGCCCGATGCAGGGCGTGTCAACGGCCGCGGCAAGATGCAACGGCCCGGTGTCCGAACCGATAAACATCTTCGCCCGCCGGGCAAGCGCAGCCAACTCCGGCAACGTGGTCCCGGGTGCGATTTGGGCATGGCCTTGCGAGCCCGTCCCGATCAAAATGCTCATTTGCATTTCTTTTTCGCCTGCCCACACGACCAGCGTGGGCAATCTCCATTTAGTGCCCAGATGCCTGGCCACGGCGGCAAAGCGATCGGCGGGCCAAATTTTCGAGGGCCAGCCCGCACCCGGATTTATGATCGCAAACCCGCCTTCCAAACCGTGCCGCATGATGATTTGTTCCGCCGTATGACAGTCGGCCGAATGTTCTGGCACCATGAATCGGACCTTAGCCGTCTGGATGCCCAACGGACGCAAAAGCCGCATGTTGCGATCGACTACGTGAAGCTCGGGCGTATCGACTAGCTCGTTGTTCAACCATTGCGTCAGTTCCCGGCCCCAGGGATGCCCGAACCCGATTCGCCTGGGCGCGCCGGAAATCCAGGCCGCAATCGCCGCCTTGGTCAAACCTTGGGCCTCCAAAACCGCGTCGAACTGCAATTCGTGCAAGCGCCCGTGCAGCCCGCGCAACATCGCCGCCGCCCGCTCCTCCACCACCCAGGCCAGAAACGCCTGCGGAAAATGCTCCCTGAGCGCACAAGCCACGGGCATAGTGTGGATCACGTCGCCGATTGCGCTAAGGCGAACTATCAGAATTCGCGGCGATTTTGTTTCCATTGTTTAATAATTACTTGTTCAAAAACCTATTTAAACCCGCGTGAATTATAATTTGCCGATCATCATTTCCCCAATAGATATTCCCCTGCCAAAAAAACTAAAATACACATGTCGGGGGGATGGGGAATCTTTCCCCATAAGCTATACTTCGCTCCTTTATATGGGGTAAAATAAAACAATTCAACCATGTCTCCTCGATCCAACGATCATGCCCCCCCGATCCAAACGTCAATCCAAATCCAATACCCCGCAACCCTTGCCGATGACCCCCCAGGAGGTCGCCGCTCGCGGTTGGGACTGCGTCGACGTGGTTTTCGTCACCGGAGACGCCTATGTCGATCATCCCAGCTTTGCCATGGCGCTATTGGGCCGGTTGCTGGAAAGTGAAGGCTTTCGCGTTGCCATTCTCAGCCAGCCCGACTGGCACTGCTGCGATGCCTGGAAAATCTTCGCCCGTCCGCGATTGTGCTTTGCCATAAGCGCCGGAAACATGGACTCGATGCTCAATCATTACACCGCCAATCGAAAGGTCCGCAACGACGACGCCTACAGTCCCGACGGGCAGATCCACAAGCGGCCGGACCGGGCGACCCTGGCCTATTGCCAACGGGCACGCGAGGCTTACAAGGGAGTGCCCGTTATCGCCGGCGGGGTTGAAGCCAGCCTGCGACGCCTGGCACATTACGACTATTGGAGCGACAAAGTCCGCCGCTCGATCATCCTCGACGCCAAGGCCGATCTGATTGTGTTCGGCATGGGCGAACGGCCGCTTTTGGAAATCGTCAAACGCCTCGACGCCGGCCAGACCATCGATCAGCTCCGCGACATCCGCGGCGTTGCCTATCGGCTTGGGGCCAATGAAGTGGGCAGTGGACAGTGGGCAGTAGACAGTGGACAGTGTGCAGTGGGCGGTGAACAGTGTTTAGCCGCGACCCAACGGGGAGCGGAGGTTCCGCTAATTTGCCAGCGCGAAACCGCAAGCGGTTTCAATCAAAATTCATCATTCATCATTCATCATTCATCATTTGTCCTCCTTCCCAGTTTCGAAAAAGTCTCCACCGACAAAACCGCTTTCGCCGAAATGACGCGGCTCATCTTTCACGAAACCAATCCTTACAACGCCCGGCGCCTGGTGCAGTTTCATGGACGCGAGGCAGTAGTGGTCAATCCGCCGGCATGGCCGCTTACGGAAGAAGAGATGGATCGGATTTACGACCTGCCTTTCACCCGGCGCCCGCATCCGAATTACGGCAACAGGCGGATTCCCGCTTTCGAGGTGGTGAAAGACTCCATTC
>JBEKGL010000061.1:0-11966 GCA_050012815.1 Thermoguttaceae bacterium | reverse complement strand
CGCCGTATAGCGATTCGATGATCTCTTGCGCGGGTTTATGGCGTTCGGAACGGATTGCCTCCAAGGCCCGAGAAAATCCGTAACGCACCAAGCCCGGCGATTCCGCCTCGACCACCCCGTCGGTAAAAAACGTGGCCAGGTCGCCCGTGTTCAATTTATAAACCTGCGACGTGGGCACCACCGTATCCTCGCGAATTCCCAAGGGCAGGCTGGTCGAATCCAAAATGGTCACGTTGTAGCCGGATTGCAGTAAATAACCCCGCTGCCCGGCGCTGGCATAAACCATTGTGCGGGTAAGCGGGTCGAGCCGGGCCATGGCCAGCGTGACGAAGTGCAGTTCGGAGCTGTCGGCGGCAAGAACCCTATTGGCGCGGGTAAGGATTTCGCCCACGTCCGAATTTGCTTGTGCCAAAGTGCGGAGACAGGCCCGGGTTTCGGACATCACCAGGGCCGGTCCCATGCCGTGACTGCTCACATCGCCCACTACCAGCCCCAGGCAATCGTCGAGCATGGGAATATAGTCGAAATAATCTCCGGCGGTGGCCTTGGCCGGATACAACGCCCCGGCGATTTCAAAACCTTCCAACACCGGGGCGCGAGTGGGATACAACCGCTGTTGGATTTCACCGGCCACGCGGAACTCCTCGGATGTATCGCGCATGGCTTCCTCGGCATGATGCCGCCGGCTCCGCTCGATGGCATAGCGCAAGGACCGCACCAGGAGTCGATCGGTCAACTGGCCCTTGACCAAATAATCCTGTGCCCCGGCTTGCACGGCTTTGACGGCCGCCCGCTCGTCGCTTAAACCGGAAAGCACGACGATCGGCACGTCGCTGGCACGGGCGTAAATCGAAAAAAAAGTCTCCAATCCGTTGCTGTCGGGCAAACCGAGATCGAGCAGCACTACGTCGAACCGCTCCTCTTGGCAACGTTCGATGGCCGCCGAGAGCAATTCGACGTGCACCAGATCGAACGGTCCGTGCCAGCGGTCGCCCAGCAGGTTCCGCATGATGTAAACATCATCCGGATCGTCTTCCACCAGGAGAATTCTTACGCGTTCTTCGTCCATGTTAAGGGTGCGTTAAAAAATAACATGTATTTTGACGTTAAGTCGCATTTTCCATGCGCGATAAACGGGAAAGTCCCCAGGGAGGCAGTTCCACCACCTCGAACCAGTATTTGCTTAAAGTCCTAATGATTTTCACCCACTGACGAAACGTGGCGGGTTTGGTGATAAACGAATTTACGCCCATATCATATGAAAAGGCGATATCGTCCTCGGCCGTGGAAGTAGTCAAGACCACGACGGGGATCCGCCGCAGTTGCGCATCGGCCTTAATCTCCTTGAGGGCTTCCCGGCCGTCTTTACGCGGCATCTTAAAATCCAGCAAAATCAGATCCGGACGCGGCGCGGAACGGCCGTTCTCGTACTCCCCCCGATGCCGCAGGTAGTCGAACAATTCTTCGCCGTCGCGGACAAAGCGAAGATCGTGCGATTGGCCCGCCTCGCCCAATGCTTCGCGGACCAACTGACAATCCTCCGCGTCGTCGTCGGCCATCAAAATCGTACGCCGTTTGCCGGATTCCGCCATTTTTAGAGTTTAGGGTTCAGATTCTTTGTTTGGATTGCGGTTTTATGTCGCACTAGGGTTTAGGGCACTTAATCGCAAGGGGTTTTATTAGTTTAATCGCCATTCATTATTATTATTCGTTCTTCGTCATTCGATATTAGAGATTATGTCTCATGAATACTATCGTTTTCGGTTTTCCGCCTGGGCGACGCCACCGGCAGCAGCACTTCAAACGAGCTGCCTTTTCCCGGAATGCTATGGGCGGAGATGGCCCCGCCGTGGTGCTGGACAATTCGCCTGCAGATAGCCAAACCGATGCCGGTGCCTTCGTACACGTCGCGGGGATGGAGGCGTTGGAATATGCCGAAAATCCGCGTGACGTATTTCTCCTCGAATCCTATTCCGTTGTCTTCAACGACGATACGGCACTGTTGGTTGGTTAAACGGCCGGGTTTGCGATCTTCCCGTCCGGGAACGTATCGGCCCGATACTTTGACCACAGGCGGATCGTCGGCGCGATGGAACTTCAATCCGTTGGTGATCAAATTTTGGAATAGTTGGTGCATTTGCATAGGATCGGCTTGAACGGCGGGAAGTTTATCCACCTCCACTCGGCCGTTGACCTGCTTGATTTGGACCTCCAAATCCGAGACGACCTCGGCCGCCACCCGGGCCAGATCGACACTTTCAAATTTTTGCCCCTTGGTCGTCACCCGGGATAGGGCCAGCAATCCGTCGATAAGGGATTGCATTCTGGCCGCGGCATTGTGCATGCGCTGGAGGGAGTCGCGTCCTTCCTCATCGAGTTTTTCCGCTTGTTTTAATAGCAGGCGGTCGGAGAAGGTGCGGATTTTGCGCAGGGGTTCCTGCAAGTCGTGCGAGGCCACGTAAGCAAATTGCTCCAGTTCGCTGTTGGAGCGTTCCAGTTCGGCCGCATAACGGGCCTGTTCCATTTCGGCCTTTTTCCTGGCGCTTATGTCGCGGAAAAAGAAACTCATCACCGGAGCGTTGTGTTCCTGGCTGATGGTCATGGCCATTTCGGCCGGAAAACTCTCGCCGTTTGCCCTCACCGCCGTCACCTCCACCCTCCTGCCCAAGAGCGATCCCTCGCCGGCGTTCAGACAGCGTTCGATTCGTTCCTGTTCGGCGACTCCCATGCTGGAGGAAAACAAGACGTCGGTGGGTTTTGTGCCGATGATTTTGTCGCGGGTATATCCGAATGTTTGCTCGGCCGCCCGATTGAACTCGGTAATAATCCCTTCGTGATTAATAGTGATGATCGGATCGAGCGAGGATTCCAGAATGGCGTGTTTTCGCGCTTGCGATTCGGCCAAGGCCTGCTCTAATATCAGGCGATCGCTCATTTCACGATGGATAATGGCCAAGGTTGTGGGTCGATTGGCATCCGGCGATTTCACCCGCAGCATGGTGGTCTGGACCTCGATAAACTCGCCGCTTTGCAGGTTGCGCAAGCGGCAAGACCCTTGCCACTGGCCGGTTTTATTTACCGCCGGCACAGCCGTGTCGCGCAGCAGATCCCATGATTCGGGAGCATAATAGTTGTGCAAACTGGTGGCCGATACATCCTGTTCCTCGGCCAATCCCAACATCCGCCTGCCGGCCGGATTCAGATAAAACGGCTCGCCGTGCGAACTGGCCAGGCATACAAAGTCATTAATGCCTTCAGCCATGGCCAGGAAGCTATCCGTGAGCCGTACGTCGAAAGCCGAAGAGTTTGCGGATAATTCACCCATCACACCCCCCATATTTATTGTCGGCCGGAATAGACCGACGTTCATGGGAACGCCTATTATCTATTATACACTGATAATAAAAAATGGTGATATTTGGGAAGTACTTGCTTGGCTACACGGATTGTGAAATAATCGTTTCCTCGGAATCAAGCAACTCCGCTGCGCCGGGGGTCTAAAATTCATTTTATTCGAAAGGAAAAAACCGTGGCCAAAAAAGCCTCCGCCCGACACATTCTCGTCTCGACTAAAGAAGCCTGCGAAAAACTCAAAACCCAAATCGCCGCCGGGGCCGATTTCGCCGAAATCGCCCGCAAACACTCCCAATGTCCCTCCGGCAAAAAAGGAGGCAGTTTAGGCGAATTCGGTCAAGGACAAATGGTGCCCGAGTTCGACAAGGTCGTTTTCGGCGATGATCTAGGCAAAGTGCACGGTCCGATAAAAACCCAATTCGGCTATCATCTGATTGAGATCACCAGCCGAACCAATTAATAAACTATAGTTCGCGAATCCAAATATTGCGGAAGCGGACCTTATTGTTGTGGTATTGCAACTGTAAAGGCATCTTGGCTGGATGGGCGGTATACCCGGGTGCTTGGATAAATGAAGTGGCGCCCTGGATTTCGAAGTGATTCTGGATCAGGACGCCGTTTTGCAAAACGGTTATATACGCCGGTTTAGTCACTTTTCCTTGTTCGTCGAATCGCGGCGCGGAAAACATAATGTCATAAGTTTGCCACTCGCCGGGTTTGCGGCAGACATTTACCAGCGGCGGCTGCTGTTTATAAATCGCCCCCGCCTGGCCGTCCGGATACGTGGAGTTATCGTATGAATCGAGAACTTGCACCTCGTACAGGCTCATCAGGAATACTCCGCTGTTGCCCCGTCCCTGGCCGCTGCCAGAAACCTCCGGGGGCGTGGCCCATTCCACGTGCAATTGGCAATCGCCGAAGGCTTGTTTTGTATGGATGTCTTTTTTGGCGGTGAACACGTATCCGTCTTGAACCTTCCACGCATCGCCGTCGACCCATTGCGACATGTCTTTACCGTCGAAGAGCAGGATGGCATCGGCCGGAGGACCGCCTGGCGGGCCTGGATCCACTACCTTTACTTCCGGCCACTTGATGCCGCTGATATATTCCTTAAGTTGTTGGCCGTACAATAAAAAACCCAATAACAATACGCCGACAACGGCGAACGTGCTCAAAATCACGCGATAACGTAATAATCCTTGCAAGGAAGGGGAAAAAAGACGCGGCATTATACATGGCTCCTCAAAGGTTGAAAAAATATGTTTTCAGACTATTGAATGTCATATTTAATGGTTCCCACGCTCTGCGTGGGAACCAGGGTTTTTTGCGAGGAAATACCCGATCTTGTTGGTAAAGTGTTTCACTAAGGTTTTTTCTTGGCGGGCTTTTTGGCAGTTTTCTTGGGCTGTTGCGGTTCAGGCTCGGATTTGGCGGTGGAGGTTTGGTTGGCCTCCTTGACCTCGGCCGGTTCCGCCACTGGAATTTGGGTAGTGAACAATTCAACCTTGTATTTACCGTGGGGAATGAAGACCCGGTAGTGAATTTTGCCTTTATTGTTCAATGCCTTAAATAATTCGTTCACGTCCTGGAGGAATTCGATCTGCTTTTTCAGTTGCTCGAGTTTTTCGCCGGCCACTTTTTTCTTGGGGTTGCCCTCCGGAAAATTATCGAACGTGGCTTGTGTGCGGGTTTGATTCTTGACAATTTCATTCAGCGCGGTTAAAGCCTCCTTGGCCTTGAACGTCTTCATTTGTGATCCGGATCCGGGAATTTCATAAATGGCCGTGGCTTTGAGATCGAGTTTTTGCCCCTTCATTTCCGCGGTAATTTTCACTTTGAAGTTGGCGAACTTTTGCTGGGTGAAAACCAGCGTGATTTCACTTTCATCTTCGGTTTTTACTTCCAGAACGTCGCTTGGTTGCAGGGCATTCGGGGGAAATTCGCCCTCCCTATCGGTGATTTGCACGCGCAAATTGCCCGGCTCCGGCGGCGATTCCATCTGAAGAGTCACTTTCGCCACGCCGCTGTCCAAATCCATCACAAGGGGCTCTGCTTTCCTGGTACGGCACAACTGCACAAATTGCCGTTGACCCTGGACAAATGCCAGTATCCCGCAATTCTTCAATGCTTCGGCATGGACGGGCGCGACATTAGGCATCCAATTAAACGCCAGATTTCCGTCACTCAGCTTCAGTTGGGCAATTTCGATCTGTTGCTGAGAATTGCCGTTGTCTTTAGATGCCGTTTCCACGTAAACCTGCCAAAACGGCGACTGCCGGGCAGGTACCATGATAAATGAATCCGCACCTTTGAGAACCTCATCTCCGCCGATAAGTGCAAGCTGCAAGGCCGCGTCCGGGGGTAGGAGCACCCTGCCCAACGAGACGGTTTTACCAATTGCGTTATCTTGCGGACCGCTTTTGGAAATCTCCGGCAAATCGACGCTTGACGCCAAATCTTTAAACGGCTCAATCTTCGGAGGCTCGACTTGAGGCTTCTCGGCTTGTTCCGTGGGCGGTGTATCTTGAACCACGGGTTGAGGCAGAGGTTGCTGAGTGTCTTTCGTAGTGTTGTCCGGAGGCGCGGGCAGCGGGCCGGTCGGCGCTGGCGGGGGCACAGGCTTCTTTCCGTCTGCCTCGCCTTTTGGGGGACTTTGACCGTTTTTCAGGGGTTTCTTTTCGGCATCGGGCTGCGGGCCACCCTCAACGGGCTTCGCCGGTGTCGTGGCGGTGCCGCCCGGGGCCGGAACTGCTGTCGGTGCATTGTTGTTGCCGGAAAACGAAATAAATGCCATGACCAACAATACAACCGCCGCCGCCGCGAAGCTCAACGTCATGATTGCCCTAAGCGGCGTGCTCAACAACGCCCGCAAGGCCGCCGGAAGCTTATCGATCCGGCTTGGCGGCGGTTTCCTCCCGATTATGGGAGTGGATGATGATACTCCAATTCCCTTGTGGAACAACTGGCTTAAATCCGTGCCCAACAAGTCCGGACCGGGCAATTCGTCGATCGGTTCCGCCTTTTTCAACTGTAAAACGCGCTGCACGCGCTTTTCCCCGGGACGCCACGCTGCCAACACCTGGCTTAGTTCGGCCGCAGTCTGGTAACGGTTAGCGGGCCGTTTAGCCATCATCTTTTTACAAATCTCGATCAGGCTTTGCGGTACGTCCGAGCGTTGGGCCGCGATCGACGGTGGTTCTTGGTTCTGATGTTTGAGAATTCGCTCGGGCAAAGTTCCTTCGGAAAACGGGGCGTGACCGGTAAGGAGAAAATACAATGTGCAGCCCAAGGAATAGATATCGGCCCGATGGTTGAAATCAGAAGTATGTAATGCCTGCTCAGGGGCCATGTAATCGACGGATCCTAGGATTCGCTCGTCCTGTTCGCTTACTTCGCCTCGCACTTGTTTCTGACCTGCCAGCCGGGCCAGGCCCATGTCGAGGATTTTTACAACGCCCTGGGGGTTGACGATTAGATTCGAGGGTTTAATATCGCAATGAATCATGTTTCGGGCATGAGAATGAGCCAGCCCGTCGGCCGCTTGCCGCACGTAATCCACCGCGCTTGCGCAATCCAATGGACCTTCTGCTTCCACCAGGCGTTTTAAATCCAGCCCCTCGACATATTCCATGACCAGGTAATACTGGTCGCCTTCGTTATCGACGCTGTAAGCCTGGACAATGTTCGGATGGTCCAATGCAGCGATGGTTCGCGCTTCGGCAAGGAAACGTTCTAATCCGGCCGGATCTTTACCGATATGGCGAGGGATAATTTTCAGGGCCACTCGCCGGTTCATCATCACGTGCTCGCCCAGGTACACGCTCCCCATTCCACCCCGGCCGAGAAGTTCGAGCAACTTGTATTTGCCCACCGTGCATTTGCTGCGGCCGGCCAGTAATTGACCGGCCTGCCACCGGGTAAGGGTCCCTTTACGGACCAAAGTCTTGGCCAATTCAGGGGGATCGGACGTCTCTTGGGCAAGACGCTGAACTTCAGCAATTTCCTCGGGCTTTAGAAGTTTGCTGCGTTCGAGAACTGCCAGGAATTCATCCATTGAGCCAAAAGCCATGTTCGATAAGACCTTTTTCGGCTTGGCCGTTCCGTTTAATTTCTTTATCTGGCCTTCTTCACTAACTTATAGTTTACCAATATTAACGAAAAAAGCAATCTATGGGGTAAAATCGGCCCCAGCATCGATCCCTTCGACAAAACGTGCCAAAAGATCGGCCGCCCGGTCGATGTCGTCCATCGAAATCATCTCCACCGGGCTGTGCATATACCGGTTGGGAATGCTCACCAGACCGGTGGCCACGCCCGATCGGTTGATTTGAATGGCGTTGGCGTCGGTGCCGGTGGCTTTGCCCGAGGCCGCCAATTGGTAGGGAATCTTGTGATCGTCGGCTGCCTGAATCAAGCGTTGGACGACTTTTGGGTTCATGTTCGGACCGCGATGGATTACCGGGCCTTTGCCCAGGCGCACGTCGCCTTCTTCCTTCTTTTCTATGGTGGGGCAGTCGGTGGCGTGAGTCACGTCCACGGCCACGCCGATCTGCGGATCGATGCCGAACGCACTGGTCCGGGCCCCGCGCAGCCCGAGTTCTTCCTGCACCGTGGAAACCGCGTACAAACCGCACTTGATTTTCTTCCGCTTGCCAGAGCGACGCAGGGCCTCGATCACCACCCAGCAACCGGCCTTGTCGTCCATGGCCGGCGATACGGCAAAATTGTTCTGCAACTGATTGAAGGCCAGTTGTACCGTGACGGCGTCGCCGATACGCACCAATTTCACTGCTCCATCCTTGTTGGCCGCCCCTATATCCAGCCAAAGGTCCTTCATCTTCGGCACTTGTTTGCGTTCCTCTTCCGTAAGCAAATGTATGGGCTTGCGGGCGATAACCCCGGGTATCGGCCCGCTTTCGGCCCAAACGGTCATCCTTTGGCCTATTAGGACTTCGGGATCCCAACCGCCGATGGGCTGAATATAAAGGAAACCCTCGTCGTCGATGTGCTGCACGATCAGACCGATCTGATCGCAGTGTCCGGCCAACATCACGCGCAGCGGCGATTTCGGATTTTTTACTACTATCAAATTGCCGTGCAAATCGCTCCGCACTTCGTCGGCGAAATCGGCCGCGTAATCGCGGACGATCTCCTGCAATCGGCTTTCGTAACCCGACGGACTGGGCGTTTGCAAAAGTTTTTTAAAGAATTCAAGCGCGGAAGATTCCACAGAGGGTTCCTCGCATCATAAAAAAAGATGTCGAATTGGTAACAATATGGTAAGTATGGCGATTACGGGGATTTCCGCAAGGGAAGAGTAATATCTCGTGCAAAACAAAACTTGCCAGGTCGGCTTGACTATAGCAATCAACTCTTACTACAATTTAGGGGTATAAAGAATAGATTATGGAGGTCAAATTATGAGAGCTGTAATGCCTGAAGTTCCACAGTTCGTGTTGGATTGGCGAAAAAAAACCGGCGCGGAAATGTGGGATGAAATGTGGGAAGGTGTATTGCACATGACACCTAGCCCAAATCGGACTCACCAAGAATTTAAAGGGGAGTTAGAGTACTGGATGCGTAATTTTTGGGTACGTCCCTTTGGCAATAAGGTTTATCATGAAATAAATGTAGCTTCAGTAGGCGGGTGGCCGAATAATTATCGAATTCCCGACCTGGTGCTTTTGAAGCCGGATTGCTTTCACATCGACCAAAATGAGTATTTCGAGGGTGCTCCGACCGTAGTCGTTGAAATTCGCAGTCCGGGCGATGAAACAATGGAAAAACTGCCATTTTACGCTCAACTGGGCGTACCCGAAGTCTGGGTAATCGATCGGGATACGAAAGAACCAACACTCTATCGTATACATTCCGGCGAATACAAAGAAGAACCCGCAAAACAAGACGGATGGCTGCATAGCGCGGCAACCGGCGTCCGTTTTCGTCACGAACTGCCCAATAAGATTGCGATTCAATTGGGCGAAGACCAATCCACGCGGCAAGTATTGCCCGAGGCGTGAATATTGAATGTTAAAACTCCCCCCGCAAATTTAGCCCCCGGTGAACACACCGGGGGTTTGGTTTAAACTATAGTCTGCGTTTGTGGAGTTTTATAGATCGGTTCTACTCTTACACGACTATAACTCAAGGCTCGAATACTTCCTAAAAGTCACTTCGCATTCGCCGGTATGGGGTCCCGGGGGTCGTGGTCGAGCACCTTCACCTTTGCCGTCTTCGGCACGCCCAAGGCGTAAATGTCGGCCGGGCCTGTCTCCGGATAGTCGATATCGCAACCTCTTTCAATCGCCTTACGAGGCTCGGTTTCATTATCGACCTTCTTGAACTGTAATATCTGCTCCCAGCGAAAGGGAAGTTGTGTGTCAAAGTCGACATAGATGATTAATTCGTCGGAGGCCACGATGCTTTTGTGTTGATTGTTTTCACTATGATACTTGAAGCGATGTTCAATGCAACGTTTCCCGTCCTTGTTCACGACACGTTGCTGCTGATGAACGAACTCATATTGCCCCGCAATGATGCTTCGACCAGTCTCGGAGGAAAGTAATGCATTTAAGACTGCTACCCAAAGACTGGGTGGTCCTTGTACCTGATAGTCGGAATTTATATGGATTAGAATATTCTCCTCGGTGTCGCAATACTCTGTCGTCTTTTTCTTTAAGTCAAACCACCAGATCTTTTTGTCGATCCGATTGGCCATTACAGCCCGATCGGCGGAGAACCACAGTTCTCCGTCTGGTAATTTGCTTACGGCATGGATCCAGGACTTTTTCCTCACGGCTTCCACCACCTGGGCCCAGGCGTTCGATTGTCTATTCAACAGGAGGATGGCGACGAATAAAAGAGCGGCGGCGACTGCCATGACGGCAAGCAATTTTCTAGACCGGCGAGAGTGATTAGATATTGCCAGGTGATTGGCTTGCCGAGCGCGATCCAGAACCCGGGCCAGGTCTTTTTCGTCGATTGGTTCGCGAAGAACATCTTCGACCGATTCCAGCAAGACGCCGGAGAGTTCCGTGCGATATGTATAATCCCGTGGTTTTTGAGTAAAGTCGTTCATTCTTTGGCTCCTTTAACTTTTTCCTCCAGCAGGGATTGGAGTTTGATGCGCGCCTTGTGCAAGGCCGTGCCCACCGCGTTTGGTTCGATGCCTAAAATTTCAGCAATTTGATCGTATGATCGATCATCGAAGTAGCGCAGCGAAAAAACGGCGGCCTGGCGATCCGGGAGTTGAGCGATTGCCTTGCGTAGTCGCTCGGCTAATTCTCCCGCAACCGCATTATCCAACGGGCCGTCCCCCGGATCATAGACCTCAATCATGTTTAAAGGGTCCGTCCTACGCCGTCGACGCAGCCGATCCAAGGCCCGATGGGTTGCTATCCGGCAAAGCAATCCCACCCAGTTTTCCACTTCCTTTTTTTGCCAAAATTGGAAAACTTCTAAAAATACCTCTTGGACTACATCTTCGGCGTCCGGTCCGGGGCCCATAATCCGGCGGGCAAGCCGGAAGACAATCGGTCCGTGCTGTTCCACGATCTGATCCCAATTCGTCATGTCCGGCCTTTCACAAGCGGTCAGAAGTGCACTTTCTACATAATAGGCGAGTTGTGACGGTTCCGAATTACCCGAGATCAGACAATTATTGATATGGATAAAGATAAGGGGTAAAGGAAGGGAAATGATAAGGGGGATAAAGGGGTGGATAAAGGGGACATTCTACTTTTCATAAAAAACCAGAATGTCCCCTTTATTCTTTGCTTTATTCTTTGGACTATTTTTCCGATAGACTGTCCAGTATTTTTTGAACTTCGATTTTAAGATCCGGCAGATCTTTTATAGCCGTGAGCCAAACCTTTTCGACATCCACTCCGAAATAATCGTGGATCAACTTATCTCGCATTCCCGCTATATCAGTCCATGGAATATGCTCAAATTGTCGGCGAAATTCTTTTGATAAATGCCGGGCGGCTTCTCCGATTATTTCTATTTGTCTGATTACTCCGTCTTGAATCAGTGACGTCTTCAGGAAAATGGTCTCATCAATACCCTGTAAATAAGTATGAACCAAGTCTATAGCATCTACGATATGCCGTAGATATAAAGTTTCGTCATGCTTCATAAACTATTTGCAAATCCTTTCGGATTCGCTCTCGAATGTAAGGGCTTAGAGCGGCTTCGGTCAATAAATCGACTTTTTTTCCAAAAATCGCGGAGATTTTGCGTTCCAAGGAGACTAAATCCAAAAGACTTTTACGCTTTGAAAACTCAACCAGTAAATCAATATCACTCTGGTCGGTGGCTTCACCGCGTGCCGCCGATCCAAATATGCTAATGACTTTAACGTCATTTTGTCGACAGAGGTCCATGAATTCGGCGGTGGCAATATTTAGTCCTATCATGCTTTTATCATAACGAAGCAATAAAGGTATAGTCAATACAAGGGATGCTATCTAAAAGTATAGGATATATCTTATAATGGCATGTATATACTATGGTGCCCATTTCGTCAGAACCTGTGGAACTATTGGTCCAGACTGCTCAATCCGGCTGGCGGTTGGATGTTTTTCTTGCGCATGATTTCACCGACTACAGCC
>JBEKGL010000060.1:0-11971 GCA_050012815.1 Thermoguttaceae bacterium | reverse complement strand
AAATTGGCACAATGCGTCGAAGCGGCCGGCAAGGAAACGGCGTTCGAATTGGTCGGATTTGTTTTCATGCCCGAACACGTGCATCTGAGTGTGTATCCGACAACTCCGAATCCTTCAATTAGTCTTTATCTGGCTCGGATCAAGCAGCCATTTTCGAAGCAGATCAAAGATATTTTGGTCAAACATCATTCACAGTTGTTGTCGAAACTGACAGTACAGGAACGGCCGGGCAAAACGTGCTTTCGGTTTTGGCAAGAAGGGCCGGGCTACGATAGAAACCTGTTTACTCCAGAAGCAATTTCGTCATCCTTGGAATACATCCACGGCAATCCGGTTAAACGCGGGCTTTGTGGATGTGCCGTGGTCTGGAAATGGTCGTCGGCCAGATATTTCCTTGATGTGCCTGCACGAAAACAACAGCCGGATTTGCCGAAGATTCATGGTTTGCCAGAAGGATCACTCTATTGAAAAGCCGCTAAAAAAACACTGGCAGAGCCAGTGCCACGCTTCAGGTAGAGCCAGTGGCACTTCCTTACTCTTTTCCTCTGGCAAATAGTGCTCAGTTCCCGTAAAATGTGGAAATCATGTCTTACCGGTCCATAAAACGCGCTTTGGGCGAGACCAGTCTGGAACGGAAGTGCCGCTTCCTGTTCGGGGCCTGCCTGTTGCTCCTTATTACCGCCAGTTTCTGGTCCTACGGCATCCTGACCGAACGGGTGGTTTACGAACAAAACCAAATTAGAGGACAACTGCTGGTCGATCGCGTCATGCTCACTCGGCATTGGGAAGAGTTGGTAAAGCCAAAGCGAAAGGAGGCGGAAAATGATCGAGAGACCATGGAAAATGATCGCGAGACCATGGAATACGTCACCAAACAACTCAGTAAACAAAAGTTTAAATTAAGTTTTATTTGGGCCAACAGCACCAACGAAAAAAACAGACCTGGAAACGATTACGAACTGAAACTGCTGGAAAAATATAAAAAGCCCCCTCCCATTTCGGCGGCCGATAGCGACGTTCCAGAATTCGACGAAGGACCGCCCGAGAGTGATAACTATATTTATTACCAAGCAATTCGCGCGGATGAGTCTTGCCTGCTGACTTGTCACCGGGTGACGCTGGGCGGATCGGGAGTAGACTTGCAAGGCACTGGACTGGCCCTGGGCGGACTCGCCGCGGAGCACGCGGGCGATTTGTTGGCCATTGCCAAGGTAACAATTCCCATCGGCCCAATGGAAACAAAGCTCAACGTGAATCGGGCCGTTCTCTTGGCCACCGCAATCATTACCGTGATGCTGGCCATGATCGCCTCGTACTTGATCGTACGCTACGTCATAGTCAAGCCGCTCAGGCATCTCCGCGACGTGAGCGATTCGATCAGCCGCGGCGACATCTCGCAACGCGCCGACATCCACACCGGCGACGAATTCGAGGAACTGGCCGTGGCCTTCAACCGCATGTTGCGCCACCTCACGACCATCCAGGAAGAACTCAGACAGGTAAATGCCAGCCTCGACGGCAAGGTCGACGAACTGGCTCAGGTCAATATGCGGCTCTATGAACTGAACATGCTCAAGAGCGATTTCCTCGCCACCATGAGCCACGAACTGCGGACGCCGCTTAACAGCATCCTTGGCTTTAGCGAAGTGCTCGAATCGATCGACTCGCTGGACGAGAAGCAAAAGCGTTACGTGCAGAACATCCAGAAGTCGGGCCGCACGCTTTTGGACATGATCAACGACATTCTGGACCTGGCCAAAATCGAAAGCGGCAAGATGGACACGCGAGTGGCCGAATTCCACGTCAACCACGTGATAGCCGCCCAGTGCGACATGGCCCGGCCTTTGTCGGAAAAAAAGAACATCGATTTGCAGGTCAACATTCAGCCCAATCTGCCGCCCATGCGACAGGACCAGGCCCGAGTGCAGCAGATCCTCAACAATCTGCTTTCCAACGCCATCAAGTTCACGCCCGAAGGCGGATGGATCACCGTTTCGGCCGAGCGGGACGACCGGAATTTCCTGGTACTGCGCGTAAGCGACACGGGCGTGGGCATCGCCGAAGAGGACCGGCATGCCATTTTCGAGAAATTCCGCCAAGGCCGCACCGCCATGCCCACGGGCGAGGCCATCACCCGCGAGCACTCCGGCACGGGATTGGGGCTCTCTATCGTCAAGGAGCTGTGTAAACTACTGGGCGGCGAAATTTCGGTGGATAGCGAACTAGGCAAAGGCAGCACCTTCATCGTGCGCCTGCCCTGGACCCTGCAAGAACAACCCCGCCTCGATTCCGCGCTCATCGAAGGTTTCAATGAATTCGCCAAATCCCGCCCGGACCTGATACACCACGAACGGCAAACCGCGGAATAACCACCCAAAAGCCGCGGCCGCCGGCTGCGGAATAAGGCCCACAACAGCGCGACCGGCAGTCCCGGCTTTATGAATGATGACTCCGACCAAAACCAAAACAATCGCTTCTCCCGAAGTCCGGCTTTTTGCCGACGGCGCGTGCAGCGGCAATCCGGGGCCGGGCGGCTGGGCATTTATACTGAAACATCCCGGCTCGGGAAAAATCCTTGAAAAATCGGGCGGCGATCGCGAAACCACCAACAACCGCATGGAACTTACCGCCGTGATCCGCGGCCTGGAGGCCCTCAAACGCCCGACCTCGGTCGAACTTATTACCGACAGCATGTACGTGGGCAAAGGGCTGACCGAGTGGCTGTCGAAGTGGAAAGCAGACGGCTGGCGCCGCCGCGAGGGAAAGCGCCTGGTGGAGATTAAAAACGAAGACCTCTGGCGCCGCCTGGACGAATTACTCGGCCGCCACAAAATAAAATTTACCCACGTCCGCGGCCACGCCGGCCACGCCGAAAACGAACGCTGCGACGCCCTGGCCGTGGCGGCGTATCAGAAGTACTTATAACAGCGGCCCGGCTAATTCAAGTAATACGGCAATTTAGAGCCGCAGCACTTGCCGATACACCTCTGCCACGCCTTCGGCCATGCGGCGGTCGGAGAACATTCGGGCTTGACGCTCGATCGCGCTTTGACGCATGGCCGACCAATCGTAACGGCCTGCGATTACGTCGGCCGCGGCTTGGGCAATAGCCTGATGATCGCCGGCGGGAACGATCACGCCGTCTTGGCCGTGGCGGACGGCCTCGCACACGCCTTCCACGTCGGCGGCCACCACGGGCACGCCGGCGGCCATCGCTTCTAAAAGCACCATCGGCATTCCCTCGCCGAACAGGCTGGGTAAAACGAAAAGATCCATCGCCAACAGTGCGGATGCAACGTCTCCGGTAAAGCCCGGCCATTCGATGATGTCTTCCAAACCCAAGCCGGCCGCAAGGGAGTGAATTTCTCTCTCGTACTCGGCCGACTCGAACGCGCCCACGGCCCGCAGGCGCACGGGCAACCCACGCTTGCGCATAAGCGCCAACGCCCGGAGCAATACCTCGATCCCTTTTCGCTCCCGGAAGAGCGACACGGTTCCCAAAGTCCATTGTCCGCAAGGCGGCCCGCGTAACGGGACTTCGTACAGCGCGGGCACGCCGTTGTGCACAACGTTGATCCGCGAAGCATCGAATCCCTGCCGGATCATGTGCTGCTTGAGACTTTCAGATACCGCAATCAGACGGATTGCCCGGCGCAAACTGAACCGCTCGACAAGCGCGTTGATCCGATTCAGCCACGGCCGGTCGGTATTGCGCGACATCGGGCTGTGCACGTGATAGACCATCGGCACGCCGGCAAGTCTTGCCGCCAGACCGCCCACCAACGCAGTGCGGACCGTATGGCTATGAATCAGGCCGTACTTTTCCCGGCGCACAATTCGAGCGATCTTCCAGGCCGGGCTTAGATCCAGCCGGTTCCGCATGGGCAGTTCATAAAGCGGCGTGTTTTGCGACTGCCGCAACTCGGCGAAGCGCTTGGGCTTAACACACGCGAATCCCACTTCAAAACCGCACCGCGGCAGGCATTGGGCCAATAAATCCTGCACCCGTTCGGCCCCGGCATAGTGTTCGCCGTTAATGAGGTGCAACACCCGGACAACGCCGGCGGCGCGCGAGGGTTTGTCCTCAGCGCCGGGCTTGACTATCGGCGGCTGCGTCAATACCGGAATCAACTCGGGCGGCGAATTGTCTGTCGGCAACGTGGTCATTTGTTTAAGTGACACGTCATCCCGGCACAAGTGCCGGGGCTAAACATATCAGTGGGCAATAAATTGCCCACCCCTCTAATCCCTAATCTCTAATCCCTAACTATGCAGTTTAATGACCTTGATGATTTCGTCCAGGTCGTTCGGCAGCGCAACCGCGCGGTTGGCAAAGGCGGCCCGGCGCACGCCCCGGGCGCCCAAGACCTTGTCGAATTGTTCCTGGTCGGCGGAGTGATAGGCCACGGTGGCTGTCGGATCCTTTAGTTGATGGCCGGTAAGGATGCACACTACGCGCTGGTCCGGGCCGATTATGCCTTCGTCGACGAGCAGTTTCGCGCCGGCCACGCTGGCCGCGCTGGCCGGTTCGCAACCCAAACCGCTCGAGCCGACCTGGGCCTTGGCATCCAGGATTTGTTGATCGGTGACCTCGCGGACCAGGCCGTTGCACCACTCCAAGGCTCGGATGCACTTCAGCAAGTTGACCGGCCGATTGATCTCGATAGCGCTGGCGATGGTCGATGCCCGGCGTTTTTCCGCATCCATTTCGCCGTAATAACGGCCGACCATATCGGTATCCGGTTTGCCGTTGTTCCAGCGCAATCCGCGGCGTTCATAGAGTTCATAAAGCGTGTTGGCCCCGGCGGCATTGATCACGGCCAGACGGGGAATGCGATCGATCAGTCCCAACTGATGCAACTCATGGAAGGCCTTGCCAAAGGCCGAGGAATTGCCCAGGTTGCCGCCCGGCGCGACGATCCAGTCGGGCATTTGCCATCGCAGGCCTTCCAATACCCGGTACATGATCGTTTTTTGCCCTTCCAGGCGGAAAGGATTGACGCTGTTGACCAGATATATGCCCAATTGTTTGCTTGCTTCCCGCACGCGGGCCATGGCATCGTCGAAATCGCCGTCGATCTGCAATGTCAGGGCGCCATAATCGAGGGCCTGGGAAAGTTTTCCGTAGGAGATCTTTCCGGAGCCGATGAAAATCACCGCGCGCATCAGGCGCGTTGCCGAGCAATACAAAGCCAGCGAAGCGCTGGTATTTCCAGTCGATGCGCAAGCCGCGCGGGTTGCGCCAACGAATCGCGCGTGGCTGAAGGCCGCCGACATGCCGTTGTCTTTGAAACTGCCCGAGGGGTTCATGCCCTCGTATTGCAGGAACAATCGGCCGGGCGTGCTGCCGACGTAACTGGCCACGCCTTCGGACGAGTGCAGCAGAGTCTGGCCCTCGCCCACGGTGACGCACTGCTTAAGCGGAACAAAGGGCAACAATTCGTGAAACCGCCAAACGCCGCTGAAACAATGCGGATCGGCGCGCCGCGCCCATTTTTCCTCGAAATAGCTCAACGACTTTGGCGGCGGCAGATGATCCCAATCGTACGCCACGTCGAGCAGATTGCCGCATTTGCCGCAGTCAACCCGAATTTCATCGATGGAATACGTCGCACCGCAGGCCGGCACGATACATTGTTGATAGGCAGGGGCGGAGTGAAAAATGGTTTTACCTTCAAAATGGCGTTAAAATGCTGTTAATAAACGCGGTCAATAGGAGCCGTATTAAACAAATTTAGGATAACAAAGCTCAATCAGCAAGCCATAAAACAATTACCACTCGTTATGTTGGGGTTTATATCACTCATATAGGGTATTTGACTTCTGTCTTTAATCTGTTTAGAATGAGTATTCTCTGAGGTTATAAAACATAGCTAGGCGATACTCCACTACTCGGAGAGAATGTGATGAATAAGGCTGAACTGGCTGGATACAAAGAACTACTTCTCAATTTGCGGGCACGGCTTCGCGGCGATGTCAGCCAGTTGGCCGATGCGGCGTTAAAAAAGAGCCGATCGGAGGCCAATGGCGATCTTTCCACAATGCCTATCCACATGGCCGACATAGGCAGCGACAACTTTGAACAAGAGTTTACGCTCAGCCTTATGGAAAACGAGGGTGTGACCCTGGAGCAGATTGAGTCCTCACTGGAGCGCATCGAAGAAGGCACCTACGGTCAATGCGAGGAATGCGGCATAAAAATTCCCAAAGCCCGGCTCAACGCCATCCCATTCGCCACCCTCTGTATCCGTTGTGCGGAACAGCAGGAAAACGGTTTTTGAGCCTGAAGTGGGCCGAAAAAAAATCGCGGAAAATTAAGGGATGGCCATGAAGGCGATCTCCGCCAATCGACGCCTGGTATTTTTGCTTATCTTCCTTTCCGGTTGCGCGCTCGATTTAGCGACAAAGTCGCTGGCGTTCCGTTGGCTGGGAATGCCCGGCCCGGCCGGCAACATCAAGTGGATTTGGAAAGGCCTCTTCGGCCTTCAAACCAGTTTAAACCCGGGGGCGCTGTTCGGCCTGGGGCAAGGAATGGTCTCGGTTTTCGCCGGATTATCGATTGTGGCGGCGATCGGCATATTCTACTGGCTTTTTTTTGCCGGCGGGTCGCGCGATTGGCTGTTGACCATCGCCTTGGGTTTCATTATGGCGGGAATTTTCGGCAACCTTTTTGATCGACTGGGATTGCCGGGGCTAAAATGGAACGGGCTGAAGGTATACGCGGTACGCGACTTTATCCTGGTAATGATCGGCCCTTGGCATTGGCCTAATTTCAACCTTGCCGATAGCTTTTTGGTTTGCGGGGCAGTGCTGCTTGTTTGGCATGCCTTACGCACCAAATCGGCGTCAACGCCGGAAACCGCCTCATAAGCGGTTAGCGGTAATTCTTTACTCATACCCTTGATTTTTCTCTTTCACATATATAATTCCTTTGGTCTAGGGTTACATAGGGAACATGTAGTGTATTTACACTATAAAAGTACGTATGGCAGGTATTCTTAGTAAACTCTCTAACCTTTTAAAACGAGTCCAAGATAGGTAAATGATGCCCTTCTTCTTAATTACACCCTACGATCTCTTGACATACCGGCTTTTAAAGCGTAAGCTTTCCCCAATAACGAGGGATCACTAGTGAGGGATACATTCATGAAACTTTCCCGTACGGTAGCCTACGCCCTTCAAGCTACTCTACAACTAGCCCAGGCAGACGATCGAGAACCGGTGCCTTGCAGCCGTCTTGCAGCCGAAGGCAAGATGCCGGAGCGTTTTCTATTGCAGATTTTACGGAATCTGGTGGCACATGGAATTTTGTGTTCTACTCGCGGGGTAGATGGCGGGTACGTGCTCGATCGCGCACCTGATGAAATCTCTTTGTTGGAGATAATTGAGGCCATCGAAGGCCCTATTACTCCCGTGATTCCCGCAGCCCAAGGGCTTTTTGCCGGCTCAAAGGCAAAACTTGAAGGGGCGTTGACCATCATTACTGAAACGGCTCGAAAAGAATTACAGTCGATTAAACTTGCACATTTGTTGCCCTCCCCGCGGCGCACAAAAGAAAAATAGGCCATTTCTTCCATATTTAGGGGATGGGTAGTACGACTGGTGGTTTAAACGCCGCTGAAGCACTACTACCGCCCAACCCCAAAATTCCAGCAAGGGCATCTCTTTTTCTCGCGCTTATAGACAAACACCTTGGGCGTCTAGTAAGCTTTGGTCATGCAAGCAAATTCTAACGATATTGCCCGGCGATTGGATTTGGCCATCGCGGCCGCTCGGCAGGCTGGGAATATAACCCTGGAATACTTCCGCACCGACGATCTGGTCGTCAACCTTAAGCAGGACGATACGCCCGTTACCATTGCCGATCATAAGGCCGAGGAATACCTGCGCGGCGCGATTGCCTCGGCCTTTCCGGACGATGGAATTTTTGGGGAGGAATATGCCCAGCGGCAAGGCACAAGCGGATATCGCTGGATATTGGATCCCATAGACGGGACAAAATCTTTTATCCACGGCGTACCGCTGTATGGCACACTTTTAGGCCTGGAATACGACGGCCAGTGCATGTTGGGCGTAATTCGCATTCCGGCCTTGGATGAGTGTCTGTATGCGGCCAAGGGGCAAGGGGCCTGGTACTTCGTCGGCCACAATAAGCCCAAACCCGCCAGGGTTTCACAGCGAAAGCAGCTTGCCAAAGCCCTGTTTGTCACCAGCGAGGTAATTTCCTTCGACCGCACCGGCCGGCGCGCCGTCTACGATCGGCTTCAATCCGCCACGCGACTTACCCGAACCTGGGGCGATTGCTACGGCTATCTGATGGTGGCCACCGGACGGGCCGACCTGATGGTCGATCCGATAATGGCCCTTTGGGACGCCGCGGCCTTGTTGCCCATTCTCGAAGAAGCCGGCGGAACCTTCACCGATTGGCAAGGCCAAAACACCATCTACACCGGCGAAGGAATCGCCACCAATGGTTTGATTCTCTCCGAGGTTCTCGAAATCGTAAAAGGATATTAGCAAGTAATTGGCTCAAGTGATATCGCATTAAATGTTTAGCCCGGGCACTTGTGCCCGGAGTTTTTTGACTTTGCACGCGGCAATATCTCCCTGACATTCAATAGCCGCGACCAATCATCAATCAAATGTTGGTCGGGGAGCATAAAAGAGAGACTATTGGGGATAGTTTAGGGAACGCAAAAATGCCGGACTGTGATATCACTTAGTCCCGAAGGAACAGCAGGCCACGTAAAGCGCGTGGCCCGCTTTTCGAGACGGTTTTTTTATTGGCAGGCTTCCCGCGATTGCCTCATGCACACTGAGAGCACGATTTATCTACTTTTTTCGCTGCCGGGGATGCTTTGTCGCCCCATACAAACGCCACCTTAACGTCAACGCTATCTTTGACGGACAGGTACACGGGGCACCGATAGCTCTCTTGCTCCAGGAAGGCCCGCTCGGCTTCAGAAGGGAAAAAGGGCGAATGAATAGTGACCGTGAACGAGGCTATCATGTAGTCTTTCAGCTCGTAGCCAGTTTCAGCCCACGTTCCGGTTAAGTCCAAGCTTTTGCCTTCGGCCGACTTGGCCATCACGATCATCAGACAGGAGGCCAAACCCATCGCCATCAGGTCGATTGGGTTCAGGTCCAAACCCTTGCCCCCAAACGCGCAGCAGCCTTCCAGACCAATCTCCTTGCCCAATTCATGGTGGACGGCGTTGGTGTGAATCATGCGATCCAGCGTGACAGTCATTCCCATTGTTCTTTCCTTTCAGGATTAAAAGTTTCCCTCGTCTCACAGGGCGAGCGGTTCTATACAATTCTCAAGACTCGATGCAGGTTTGCCCGGCAAGGGCGAAATTTACACGACTCTTTCATAGCGGTGTGTCGGCTGCGGCCTGCCCGGGAAAAAGCTACGCATGTTGGTGATCGTCGCTTCTAACCGATCTCCAGCCGTTGCCAACAAAAGTCTTTCAACTGTCATACGCAGTACGTCCGGCTCGACATGAACGCGAGCGTTGATGAGCAGGGCGATTTGCCTCTGTCCCGGAGCGATGCCGCCTCGCACGGACAGCGGGCCATCGTTGCTGGTCACGTTTCCTACCACGGTACTGCCAGGGGCCTTTAGAGAGAGCTTCAGGTGAGCTATTTCCGCCGACTTGGCTAGAAGCTCCCCGCGTATTGCCTCCAACAAGTCGCCGGCGAAGGTCTTCCAGTCGATATCGCCGCGAGCTTGCAGTTTTGCGGAGGCATTCAACCAACCCAACGCCGCCTCGCCCGCGGCATAGGTATCGTAATCCACCTCGGCGATTTTCCTCCCTGCCTCTTGCCCGCCGCTGACAAAATCGAGCCAGGCATCAACGCCGTCGCCGGTGAGGGCCGAGATAGTAACCAAGGGCGTGTCGGGAAATCGCTCGTTCAGCGACGCCTTCAATTCGGCCAGCTCGCTTGCCGAGAGCAGGTCTGCCTTATTAAGCACGATCAGGTCGGCCTCTTCGAGTTGCTTTTCGTAAATGTAAAGAACGTTGTCGGGAAAGCGGGCTGATTCGGTTGGCTCCATGGCCTTTCGCAGCCGAGCAAGTGCCCGCACCTGCCTCACGTCGATCAGCACGGAGAATGGCGCGACCTCGAACTGATGCCCGTGGAGCTTCTTAAGCGGCTGCATCACGGTGGCAGACAAGTCGGTGCAGCTTCCGACCGGTTCGCCAAGCAGCACATCCACGCCCGACTCGCGGACCAATCGTTCCATGGCGCTAATCATGTCGGGAAAGCGGCAGCAGAAGCAGCCGCCGGCCACTTCCTCGACCTGTAAACCGGTTTCCTTGAGAATCTCGGTGTCCACCAGGTCGGCCGCTTGGTCGTTGGCAATCAGTCCCACGCGTTGGCCCCGGCTCGCCATGCGCTTGGCCGCTTGCGTAAGCAGGGTGGTTTTTCCGGCTCCAAGAAATCCACCGACGAGTATTACTCGAGTTTTCGACATTTGATTTGTTTCCTATGGTTCGGCGTTTTCGATATTAGTTGAAGGAAACGTTATGGTCGGCCTTGCGGGCGACCCCCAGCAAACCACTGATTCCGCGCCGATAATTCTCCAGCGTTCCGATCCATCGATGGAGACATTGTCGTCCGGCAGGCGTATGCTGGTAAGATTTCTTCGCCGGTCCGTTTTCGGAAATGTCCCACGAGGAGGCCACGAGCCCTTTTCGTTCCATTGCCTTCAAGAAACGGTAAACGCCCGAGGCATCCGGCTTCTGCCCTGCAAATCCGGGCAACTTGCTGATCCGCTCCACCAGGCGGTAGCCGTGTAGCGGCCCGCCGGCCAACACCACGAGGATCGCGGGTTGAATGAGGCGATCCAACGTTCCCCCATCGCATGGGCAAGCAACCAATTTCGACATTAGATAATCTCCTCTAGTGGACATTGTCCTTTAGTCTTGCCAATAATATAATCAGTCGTACCCTCAAATGTCAACTGACACATGTAAGCCCACCGGGGCAATAGACAGATTCGTTACGCAAAACTCAGGTTTCTACCTTCCCCACCTCCATTTTTTCGCATACTTCTGAGTGTCTTTGTTGGGAAAAAGCCGCTGGTGATGTTTTCTAATTCGCCTTGTTTTGCCGGTTCTCGCATCTTGCCGATTTGCCGCAAAAAAATGTGAAAAATTCTGCTTTTCATCCCTTACGAAATCTCCGCCGTTCTTTTGCCGGACACAATTCCCGAACATCCTGGAAATCACAGACTTAGGGCAACTACCCTCATGGGCAGCGATAGCAGTGCTAGCCGGGGTATTTCGGCGCAAGCCTCGGCCTGCCTTGGACTTAGAAAAGTCTTGTAGACTCTCATTGACCGCTGTTAAGAAATTGTTAGACTTGTCGCTTTGCCCCCGTATATTGTGGTTAGTTTGTTTTAAGATACAATATATAGGGGGACCAGTATGTTTGACAGGAAGTCCAATTCTTTAACCGTGGAAGGATCTCAGTCATGGATAAACCCGAAAACGAAACCTTGGCCGCCTCGGCCCTGTTGACCGATCATCCCGCACAAAAACCCGCACGGGCTATTCCGTGCGGGCTTATAATCAAGTCGATTTTTTGTCCCGAAAACATTGCCGATCCGTTCTCCACCGTGGAGTGGGAACGGCGTTCCGCCCACATCAAAGGCGAAGGCGGAGAGATCTTTTTCGAACAGCACGACTGCGAAATTCCAGCCACTTGGAGCCAACTGGCCACTAATGTCGTGGCCAGCAAGTATTTATACGGCGAAGTCGGCACGCCGGAGCGCGAAACCGGCGTTCGGCAGTTGATACATCGCGTTTGCCGAACCATCAGCGATTGGGGCATCGCCGACGGCTATTTCGCCTCCAAGGCCGATGGCGAGCGCTTCTACCGCGACCTGGTCTGTCTATGCCTGCACCAGTACGCCTCGTTCAATTCGCCGGTGTGGTTCAACGTCGGATTGTATCACCAGTACGGC
>JBEKGL010000059.1:0-11974 GCA_050012815.1 Thermoguttaceae bacterium | reverse complement strand
TCCTGCTTGCAAAAGCGAATACGTACTCGTAATCGAACCATCCGTTCGTATTTCCCCCCGCTGCCGTAGCGGCCGGGAAACTAAATTAAGTTTACAGTTTACAGTTTACAGTTTTCAGTTTACTCGCTCCCCGACCATGCAAAGCATGGTGCCCGGTCGCGGCTAAACGAACGATATACAACGTTAAAATGGCCATTTATTTTCAGGACAATCTCGGTTATCAGTAAATTAATGGGTCAGTAAACTGACCATCCCATATTTCTAATCCCTAGTCTCTAATCCCTAGTCCCTAACCCCTTCCTACTGTGCCGCGCCGGGCACATTTTTCTTTAACTCTTCATTAAGGTAGCTTTTGATTTCCCGGGCGTTTTCCATGGACAGGGCCTTGGCGGCGACGGCTTTGCATTTTTCCAGCGTCACGCGGCGGATGACGTTTTTAATTTCCGGAATGGCGCTGGGAGCGACGCTGAACCGAGTCAAACCCAGGCCCAAAAGCAACATGGTGTAGGTCGTGTTGCCGCTCATCTGCCCGCACATATTAATGGGCACGTTTTTCCGGGCGGCGGCTTCGATGGCCATGACAATCAATTTCAATACGGCGGGGTCGCCCGCATTGTACAACTGCACGACGTCCTTGTTGCTTCGGTCGACCGCCAAGGTGTACTGGATCAAATCGTTCGTGCCGATGCTGAGGAAATCCACTTCTTCGGCGAAGTGATCGAGCATAATCACCGCCGCGGGCACTTCCACCATCATGCCGATGGGCACGTCGCGGTTGAAAGGCACGCCGTGCTCTTCCAGATCCTCCATCACGTCGGCAAGCACCATTTTCGCCTGTCTCAGTTCCAAGAGCGTGGAAACCAGGGGAAACATGATCTGCAAATTGCCCGAGGCGCTGGCCCTTAGCGCCGCGCGAAGCTGGGTGCGAAACAGGGGCAGATTCCTCAGCGCCAGGCGGATGCTGCGCAAACCGAGAAAGGGGTTGCGCGACTCGTCCGGGGCGGGGCCGTGCGGTATTTTGTCGGCGCCCATGTCGAAAGTGCGGATCGTCACCGGCTTTTCGCCCATGGCCTTTACCACGCGCATATATGCCTCGAAATGCACCTCTTCGGTCGGTTCGATTTCGCTGCCCAGATAGAGAAACTCGGTGCGATAAAGTCCCACGCCGTCGGCGCCGCGGTCGATGCAATGTTCGACTTCGTAGGGGAATTCGATGTTGCCGAGAATCTGAATGTGCATGCCGTCCAGGGTTTCCGCCGGCAAATCCTTTAACGGCTCCAACTTGGCCGCCATGGAGCGCAGCTCTTCGGCTTCGTGGCGATAGCGGGCGAGGGTTTCCTCGTCGGGCTGGAGGATCACCAGGCCCTTGTCGCCGTCGATGATTGCCAGTTCCCCGCCGGAAACCTCCGCCAAGAACGGGCCGGTGCCCACCACGGCCGGAATTTCCAAGGCTTCGGCCACGATCGCCGTATGGCTGCCCAGCCCGCCGATCTCGGTAACGAAACCGCGGACAAAATGCCGATCAAGGTTGGCCGTTTCGCTGGGGGTAAGGTTGTGGGCCAACACCAGTACGGGCGAACTCAAATGCGCAATGCCTTCCCGGCGGTGGCCCAAAAGATGCCGCAAGAGCCGCTTTTCGATGTCGAAAATGTCGGTTGCACGCTCGGCCAGATTGGAACCCAACTTCTGGAACACCTGGGCGTAGCGGCGCAACGTGCGGCTGACGGCATACTCCGGCGAGTAATGACGCTGCCCGATCATCTCTTCCAATTCGCTGCGGAGCCGGACGCTCTGGAGCATTTGCAGGTGGGCCTCGAAAATAGCCGCATACTGCTCGCCCAGTTCCAAAGCCACGGCGTCGCGGTGCCGCGATATCTCCGAGGCGGAGGCGGCAATGGCTTTATCGAGCCGTTCCAATTCGTCGACCACGGTGTCGCGGGTGACGAAACGGCGGGGGATGCGGAATCCCTCGTTGTCCATCACCAGCGCCTCGCCTATGGCAACTCCCGGCGAAACGGCAATCCCTTGTAACTTGAGCATGGAAAAAATGATTCGTTATATTCTTTGGGCGCGGCCAACGGTCGCGGCTTTATGATGGTTTTGGCTCGGCGAATAAAGGCTCCATGGCATCGAGGACGTCTTCGGCGTCGGGGCCGGTTGCTTCCAGCAATACCTGCGATCCGGACTGCATTCCCAGTGAAAGCATTTGTAAAACGTCGGTTCCTTCCGCCTGCTGGCGGTCTTTGCTTAAGACCACCTTGGAGCGAAACTTGCGGACGACCTTGACAATGTCGACGGCCGTTCGGGCGTGAACTCCTGCCGGATCGGTAACAACCACGGTTCGGGTGGCTTTTTGCTCGGACATGTCTCGGTCAGGGCCCAAACTGATTATTGTCGGCTTCGTTAAGTAGTTGTTTAATCTCCTCCGCGGTTTTGGCCTGCTTCAGGAAGCGGCAAAAGGTATCGTCGCGCAATTGACGAGAAATGTTTTCCAACGCCCGGAGGTGATCGCCGGGCCTGTCGGGCGGTGAAATCAACAAAAAAAACAGGTTCACCCTTTCGCCGTCAAGACTGGCAAAGTCCACGCCTTGCCGGCTCACGGCCACCGCCCCCAGCAAGTGGTCCGCGCTGGGATGCTTGGTGTGAGGCACGGCCACTCCACGGCCTATTCCGGTGCTGCCAAGTTCTTCTCGCTTGAGAATCGCCTTGACAATGCTATCTTTTTCGCCGGGAGCGATTTTACCGGCATCGAGCAGGGCCTGGACTATTTCCCGAATGGCCCCCTCCTTGTCTTTTGCCGCCAGATCGGCGCGAATCGCCTCAGGACAGACAAAGTCGGCAAACTTCATGCACGTTTTCTCCGTTATTTATTCCATCGCGTGCCGCCTCTTGTGCCACTACTTGCTTGCAAGCAGTGTTTTGCGTTTATGACGGTATCACTGAACACGGCTTACAAGTAAGCCACGGCACACATTATTGTTTTTGACGTAGTCAATCACTTTCTTGAAAATCGCCGGCAAGTTCCTGCTGCCGGCGCCCGGCACTGCGGTGTCGGTCTTCCAACTTGCCTTTATATTTGCGCAATTGTTGTTCTATTTTATCAACCACCTGCTCGATCGAGCCCAGTAGATTGTCCGACATGCTGGATGCCAGAAAGTCGGGCCTGTGCTTGGCCGAAACCTTCAAATCGACCCGGAGCATCTCGCTGTGTTCCAGGTCTAAAGTCAGTTCGATCGCCGAGATGCGGTCGTAAATTCGCGGCAACTTCTCTAATTTTTCGTTGATTTTCTCCTGTGTCTCATCACTGATATGCCCATGCCGCGTGGATATGTTGATCTTAACCAAGTGAACTCCTTTCTTGGATCACACCGCATCGAGTACAAGAATTATTAAGGTGTTAATCATTCTAGCGTGGATATCTCCAGGGCACAAACTCAACCTGTCTCAATTGCCGATTCGAATCCATGTACTTAAACAAGTCTAGCTTTTTGCAGGATTAGCGTAAGGGGGATTGCTCGGGGGGGTGGCATTACGCTAGATGAGCCTTAAATATGCCACATGTACCTTAAAAAGCCAGACAAGCCTTAAAAACGCCGGATGTGCATAATAAAAAGTCCCCTATCCCTCCGGGAGAGGGTTTGGGTAAGTGCTAAAGAATTGAAAACTGTTGTATTGTGGTTTTTCTCCGTTGTATGACGGATTACACATCCGTCTTACGGTGTATCGGCGGCGTTTTCCCGGGCGGCATTGCCGCCTTTTTCCTCGGGCGATTTAATGCGAATTTCTTTGGCTTCTAAACTCTTTTTCCAACGTTGGATGGGTTGCTGTCTTTTGGCGGAGGTTTGTTCGGGTTGATAGTAATATCCCTTGCCCGCCGTAATTTCCTTCAGGTTCCAAAAACTTAGCACCCGAAGGGCCAAATTCTCATTTTCCAGAAACTTGACCAATTTTTCATCCTCGCCCGATTCCAGGTTCTTGTCGCTATAGCCCCAAAGCATACGATACATATCGGCCGCTTCTTGCGGATAGCGGCTTTCCAGCGCTTTGTGTACGGCGGCGGCCGTTTCCACGTCGCGACCGACGGCCTCGCGGAGTTCATCGATGTTGTCGCTCCAGTCCTGTTTCGCCGCGGCTTCTTTCAATACTATTACCATGGGATCAAAATAACCGAGGTATCCCAAGCATCGAATCGCCAGCCAACGCACCTCTTTTCGGCGTTGTTTATCGGCCAACTCCATCAATCCTCGTAGAGCGGGCCGATCAGTAGACAATTCTTGCGATTGGGTTATTGTCGCCGATGCGCCGCTATCCAACTTACTGAGCGGTTCGGCGTCCCATTTGGGTAAGTTTTTGGACGTTGATATTTCCGGCGGCAATTGATCTACAATCTTGAATCGCGCCGGGGCGGCGATTTCCAGGGTTTTTTGGCCAGTTTCGTCCCAAAGAACGTGTCCCGCGGTGACCAAAAAATCGGCTGTAATTCGGGCGGTTTCGGTTTCTGGGTTGACGCCCGGAGTATGAATGTTGCGCACTTCGACCGCAACTATCGCCTCGGGATCCACATAAGTGATCACTCCCGCTCGCGTGCCGATCATTATCCGCAAGTGTGCGCCGGCATTGGCCAAAGGCATGGTAACAATCCGCCCAAAGCGGATTTTTATGCCCGGCGGTTCCCGGGCACTGGCAGGCAACAGTTCCAACTCCGTGCCGCCGAGAAGCCGTAATTTGACCGTTGCGCCGAGGGTAATCTCCGGCCGATAGGTGGGCAAGGCAAGAAGCCGTTCATTGGCGGAAAGGAGATCTTTGCCTGTCACGCGTTGCCAATCGGCGGCCGCGCCGGCGCCGCCGAGTAATATCTGATCATCGGACGTATAATGCCCCAGCCGTTCGGAAAGGGGGGGAGTATTTTCTTCTGGTGTTCTGCCGCCGCCGGGAACCGCCGCATTTCCGGCCGGCTCGCCAGGCGATGGTTGTTTAGGAGTTTCAGCAGGCTCCTTGGGTTTGGCGTCCCGGCTTTGATCGACATCAGTCTTGGGACTCGGACCGGTTTGGGCCGTGGTTTCGGACTCTGATACCGTCCCGGTAACTCCGCTTTCGGATGGTTTTGCGAATTCGGCCGCCGCGGGGGCGGGAGTGGTCGCCTTTGCGGCCGATTCCGAGGAAGATTTCGATTCCGGGCCAGTCAATTTATCTTCAGGCGTTGCTTTAGGGGACGTGTCCGATGCGTTTTTTGCCGGCTGCGGCGAGGTCTTCTTCGTTTCCACGGCAACCTGTTTGGTCTCCTGCACTATGCCTAAGCCAACCAGCATATTTCCCATGGCAGTGCCCGGCTCAAAACACCCTAATGCCTTGAACAATACAATCAACAGACAAACCGCCAGGACGCCGGCGGTGGCAAACGATACCCAGCGGTATTTTTTTGTCGGTTCACGTAAATACTCAGGAATAGTGGGTTTGGGACGGGCTTTTCGCTCAGTTTCGGCGTCCGTGCTGGTCGAAAAAGCGGGCATGGGCGGAGGCAATACGATCTCGGTTTGCGAGTCCGCGGATATCGGTATTTCATCCGCCGTTGATTGGGAAGATTGAACGTGGATATCATACATCCGCTGCCGGCCGGCTGGCTCGATCTCCGCCGGTTCGCCCAGCACCAACGTCAATATCTGATGGCAGGCCGAGACTTCGGCCAAATGGATATCAGAATCCAAGCAAATCTTTTCAAACTCCGTCACCTTTTCCGGAGGAAGCGTATTATCGAGGTATTCGGCCACGGCATTGGGACCTAAACTCGGACCAGCGGACGCGGAGTCCGGCGCATTGACACTCGGACGGCGGAGCAGATCGCGTATGCGATGAATCAAATCGGAAGCAAACGCACTTTCCTCAATTTTTTTGCCGATGCCTTGGGCGTCCTCGGACTCGAGAATGCCGTCCAGATAAGCCAACATGGTCCGCAAGGTAAGTCGCATGGAAAGGTGCCTTTTATGCAAGGATGGGATATAACCCCATTAAATAACTAAATAAATATCGTTTCCCCGGATCTCTTCTTTCTATATTAGTGGTCAAATAGTAGTGGAAACCGTGCATAAATTTTGGATTTTTCGGGTTTTTTGGCAAATTGGGTAGTTGGCTAAAGATGTTCCAGCATCGCGAAAAACTATTTAAAGATTATTAAAAAAACCCCCTTACAGGCAATTGACGTTGTTATCCAAAAACGATATGATTTGAGATTTCCCGCATTAAAGGCGGCAGTTATTTTGGCAATTGGAATCGAAAGTTACCCGGAGGACGTCCGTGGCCGGCCAGACAAATGAAATAATTCGCATTCGAATGGAAGCATACGATCATGCGATTTTGGATCAGTGTGCGATGGATATCGTAGACACGGCCAAGCGTACAAACTCCGTGGTTCACGGTCCGATTCCCTTGCCCACGCGCATCGAGCGGTATACGGTGCAATCCAGTCCCCACGTGGACAAAAAAGCCCGGCAGCAGTTCGAGATCCGCACCCACAAACGGCTGATCGACATCATGCAGGCCACGGCCAAGACGATCGAAGCCCTGAACAAATTGAACCTGCCGGCCGGCGTGGATATTAAAATCAAAGCCACCAGCAGACATTAAAAAAACATTATGAACTGGAAGCTTGACGGGTAATACCGACAATGGGCCGGTTGTTCCGGTCATGCGAGCAGCAAAAGGCAATAACGATGGCACTTGGACTACTCGGCCGCAAGGTCGGGATGACTCAGATTTTCGATCCGACCGGAGAAGTAATTCCGGTCACCGTCATTCAGGCCGGCCCATGCCATGTCCTCCAAATCAAAACGGAAGGACAGGACGGGTACGAAGCCGTGCAACTGGGTTATCTGGATAAACCCCGCCGTCTTGCCACACGCAGTTCTCGCGGACACGTCGCCCGGTTGGACAGCAAAACCCAAAAACGCCGCGCGGCCGCGGGCCTGCAAAGCATCGCTAAAGCCGATTGCGAACCCAAACGGTTCATTCGCGAGTTCCGTGTAAAGAGCGACGGCTACCAGATCGGCCAGGAATTAAAGGTCGATATCTTCGAGAAAATCAAGGCCGTCGATATTATCGGCACTTCCAAGGGACGCGGCACCGCCGGTGTGATGAAACGGCATAATTTCCGTGGACAACGAGCCTCGCATGGCGTGAAAAAAGTGCATCGCCACGCGGGCTCCATCGGTTGCAACACCGATCCGCATCACGTTTTCAAGGGCCATCGCATGGCCGGCCATTACGGGCACGAGCGCCGCACGGTGCGGAATCTCAAGGTCGTCAAAATCGACGTGGAAAACAATCTGCTGATCGTCCGCGGCGCGATACCCGGACCAAACGGCGGTTATGTAATGGTTCGGGAAACTAACAAATTGGGAAGGTGATAAGTAGGACGGATTTCAAATCCGTCCTGCAGCAAAGGTTAAGCAGGAAATAGAGACATGGTCAGTTTGCCCATATACGATCGCACAGGAGCGGAGGTCGGCAAGTACGAACTCGATCCGGCCGAACTGGCCCCGCGCATCAGCAAGCAATTGATGCACGACGTGGTGGTCATGTATCAGGCGAACCAGCGTTTGGGAACGGTAAAAACAAAGGGCCGTTCGGATGTAGCCGGCACGACAAAGAAAATGTACCGGCAAAAAGGCACCGGCAACGCCCGGGCCGGTTCGCGGCGCAGCGGCATTCGGCGGGGCGGCGGCGATATCCACCCCCGCGTCCCACGCGACTGGTCGTATCGGCTGACGAAAAAGGCGATCCGGCTGGCAACGCGCATGGCAGTGGCCTCGAAAATCGGCGAAAACCAGGTGACGCTGATCGATAAATTGTCCTTCGCCCAGCCCAAAACCAAGGAAATGGCCGTCATTTTGAAAGCGCTTAAGATCAACGGCGAGAGCCTGCTGGTGGCCGTCGACGGTTACGATGTAAACGTGTACAAGAGCATTAGCAATATCAAAAACGTGTCGGTTTTGCCCGTGGCTGAACTAAACGCCCTGAGCGTGTTGCATCCGCGCAGGTTGCTTATGACGACCGCCGCCTTGGACGCCTTCCGCAATAAGGCGGCCGCGAAAACATAGGAATTTTATTTAGAATTGTAGGGTGCATGAAATGCACCTTCATAATTGAAAATAATTATGGTGCGTTTCACGCACCCTACAAGATGTGATATAAAGGACATGGTGCGATGGCCCGAGACATTACCAAGACCAGGTTGGCCCTGGAGCCGAATCAGATTATCTTCCGGCCGCTGGTCACCGAAAAAGGCATGCACAAGGCCGAACGCAACAACGCCTATGCCTTCGAGGTCAGCCGGCTGGCTGGAAAAGAGGATATTCGCCACGCGGTGGAAGAGTTGTTCGATGTCAAGGTGTTGCACGTAAACACGCAAAACCGCAAGGGCAAGCCGCGCAAGACCCGCTTTCGCAGCGGACATACCAAAGCCTGGAAAAAGGCCGTCGTAACATTGGATAAAGAACACAGGATTAATTTCTTCTAGGAAAGCCATCAGCAGTCAGCTATCAGCCTGCCGATAGCTGATTGCTGAAAGCTGAAAGCTTTATAAACATGGGAATTCGCCGATACAATCCGACTACGCCGGGACGCCGCGGGGCCACGGTGAGCGATTTTGCCGAATTGACGCCGGGCGCCAAGCCGGTCAAAAGCCTGATGATTCCCAAACGCAAAAAAGGCGGCCGGAACAATCAGGGCGTGATTACGTCACGGCATCGCGGCGGCGGGCACAAACAGCATTACCGCTTGATCGATTTCCGCCGCAACAAAGACGACATTCCCGCCCTGGTCAACTCGATCCAATACGATCCCAACCGCACTGCGCGCATCGCCTTGCTGCACTATGCCGACGGCGAAAAGCGCTATATTTTGGCCCCCGAAGGGCTAAAGGCCGGCGATAAAGTCCAAAGCGGGAAAGACTCGCCTCCGGCCGTGGGCAATTGCCTGCCGCTTTCCCACATCCCCTTGGGATTGGACATCCACAACATTGAAATGCAGCCCGGGCGGGGCGGCGTTTTGTGCCGTTCAGCCGGTATGAAGGCCACTTTGGCCGCACGCGACGCCGATTGGGCGCAAATCAACCTGCCCAGCGGCGAAATCCGCCGTGTTCCATCAACCTGCCGGGCGACCATCGGCAGCATCGGCAATTCCGATCACATGGGCATCGTCTTGGGCAAGGCCGGACGAAAACGCTGGATGGGCCGGCGCCCGCACGTTCGCGGAACCGCCATGAACCCCGTCGACCATCCGCACGGCGGCGGCGAGGGCCGCACCAAGGGCGGCCGTCACCCGGTCAGCCCCTGGGGCAAATTGGCCAAGGGCGGCTCCACCCGTAAACGCCGCAAACCATCGAACAAAGCCATAGTCCGTCGCCGCAAATCGCGCCGCTACGGACAATTGAAACTAAAGTAGTTATCAGTTTACAGTTAACCGTTTACAGTTTAGATTACTCCGACTGTGAACTGTGAACTGTGAACTGTGAACCGAAAGAAAACCATGGGTAGATCACTAAAAAAAGGTCCGTTTGTGAACCCCAAGCTGTTCCTGAAAGTGGAACGGCAAAACTTGGCGGGAACAAAGGATCCGATCAAAACCTGGGCCCGGGCCTGTACCATCATACCCGAGTTTGTCGGGCATACGTTCATGGTCCACAACGGCAAAGTACACATAAAGGTGTTCGTTACCGAAGAAATGGTCGGGCACCGGCTGGGTGAATTCTCCCCCACGCGGACTTTCCGCGGCCATGGCGGGAAGGGCGGTAAAAAGTAACATGGCATATAAAGCGGTACATCGTTTCGCACGCATTAGCGCCCGCAAGGTGCGCCCCATAGCCGACTTGATCCGCGGCAAAGGGACCGACGAGGCATTAAACGTGCTTCGTTATCAGCCCCACCGCGGCGCGCGGATGCTGGAAAAGGTCCTGCGCAGCGCTTTGGCCAACGCCGAAGACCTGCGGGCCCCCAACCTGCATCACCTACACGTGATCGACGTGCAAGTGGATCAAGGACCGATGATGAAACGCATGCGCCCGCACGCCAGAGGCATGGCCTCGGTCATTTTAAAACGCATGTCGCACATTCGCATAGCATTGGAATAATTTTGTTTAGCCCCGGTGCTTGCGCCGGGTGTTTAGAGAACCAACGTATGGGTCAAAAAGTCAATCCGGTCGGGTTTCGCACGGGCATTATGATCGGCTGGAAAAGCCGCTGGTACGCCTCGAAGCAGGAGTTTGCCGAACTTCTGGTGGAAGACCAGAAGATCCGCGATTTTATCAAGAATCGGAAGGATCATGGAGGCAAACCGCTTTACCCGTCGATTGCCAAAATCGAAATCGAACGAACGCGAGACGAAGTTAAAGTAATCCTTTTCTCCGCGCGGCCCGGCGTGTTGATCGGTCGCAAGGGCGAGCGGGTGGAGGAAATGCAAAAGGAACTACAACAAAAAACCGGCCGGCGGATAAATATCAAGATCGAGGAAATCAACCGGCCGGAAATAGTGGCCCAATTGGTGGCCGAGGACATCGTCGAGCAATTGGAAAAACGGGCCGGGTTCCGGCGGACCATGAAGCGGGCGATGGAACAAACCATGGAAGCGGGCGCGAAAGGGATCAAAATCCAATTGGCCGGCCGATTGGGCGGGGCGGAAATGTCCCGCCGCGAAAAACAAATCACCGGCTCCATCCCCTTAAGCACCTTGCGGGCAAAAATAGATTACGGTTTCGCCGAAGCGCTGATCTCCCAAGGTCACCTCGGCGTGCAAGTTTGGATCAATCAGGGAACATATAGCGAGGACGACATCGATGGCACTGATGCCAAAACGAGTCAAGCACCGAAAAAGCCAAAGAGGGCGTATAAAAGGTAACGCCTCCCGCGGAAACCGCGTCGTTTTCGGCGATTACGGCCTGCAAGCCACTCAAGGCGGGTGGATAGGCGCGGCCACGATCGAAGCCGGGCGTATCGCGGCGCAGCAGTACCTGCGCACCGAGGGCCGCTTGTACATCCGCATGTTCCCACACAAACCGATTACCTCGATCCCCTTGGAAACCCGCATGGGCAAGGGCAAGGGCGAGCCGGAATACTGGGCCGCGGTGGTCAAGCCGGGAACGGTGTTGTTCGAGATCAGCGGGGTGACCGAAGAGGCCGCCCGCATGTGTTTCACCCGCCTAGCCCACAAAATGCCGGTCAAAGTCCGCTTCATCAAGCGGCGCACTATGTAGGCCCTTTACGGGAAGAAATTATGAGTAAGGCATCCGAACTACGCGACATGAGCAACGAGCACTTGGCGTTGACCTTGAAGGATACGACCAAGAACTTGTTCCGCCTGCGCTTGCAAGCCCAGACCGAACGGCTCGATGCACCCAGTGAATTGCGAAAACAGCGCCGCTTGATCGCCCGCATTAAGACCATCCAACATGAGCGTAAGCGTGCGGCAGCCAAAGCGGCCGCCGCGGCTTCCGCACAACCGCAGGAACCCAGCCATGCCTAAGCGAGTGGAAATCGGCATCGTCATGAGCGACAAGACGGCAAAGACCCGCCGGGTGGAAATTCCCCGCCTGGTGAAGCATCCCCGGTACGGCAAATATCTTCGCCGCAAGACGGTATGCTACGTTCACGACGAGAACAACGAATCCCATAGCGGCGACGTGGTGGAAATCATCGAATCCCGTCCCACCTCGCGGATGAAGCGCTGGGCACTGGTGCGGGTCGTGGAAAAGGGCAAGATGATCGACCTGGCCGCGATGCGCGCCGCTGCCCGGGCAAAGAAAAAACAAGTCGAACAAGAAGAAACAACCGAATAACGTTTAGCCCCGGCGCTTGCGCCGGGTGTGATATAGCGAACGTTTAGCCCCGGCACTCGTGCCGGGTGTGATGAAGGTCATCCTGAGTGCAGCGAAGGATCTGTGTTCCGTACCGAGATTCTTCGCTATGCTCAGAATGACACGAAATAT
>JBEKGL010000058.1:0-12087 GCA_050012815.1 Thermoguttaceae bacterium | reverse complement strand
GTTCGCGTTGAGAAACTACACTTATACTATGGCAAAGCCGAGGCGCTGAAAGATATTACCATGAATTTTCCCAGGCATGAGGTAACCGCACTTATCGGACCGTCAGGTTGCGGTAAATCAACTCTGCTTCGTTGTCTTAATAGGATGAACGACCTGATTGACGACGTGCGAACAACGGGACGGATAGAATTTGACGGGCAGGACATCAACGACAAGGCGGTTGACGTAATCGAACTTCGCCGTCGTGTGGGGATGGTGTTTCAAAAACCCACGCCATTTCCAAAATCTATCTATGAGAACGTCGCTTATGGCCTGCGCATTGCCGGTATCCGACAGAGAAATATACTGGATAAAGTTGTGGAAAAGAGCCTGCAAAGGGCTGCCCTTTGGGATGAAGTGAAAGATCGATTGCACGAATCGGCTTTGGGCCTATCCGGCGGCCAGCATCAAAGGCTGTGTATCGCCCGGGCAATTGCGGTCAATCCCGAAATCATCCTCATGGATGAGCCTTGCTCGGCCTTAGATCCACGATCTACTACGCGCATTGAAGATCTTATTGGCCAGTTGCGTGGCGAATACACAATCATCATTGTCACACACAATATGCAACAGGCCGCAAGGGTTTCTGATTGGGCAGCCTTCATTTATGAGGGAGTTTTAATAGAGTTTGACATTACTAGTAAATTATTCACCAAACCAGAGCGGAAAGAAACCGAGGATTATATCACTGGTCGTTTCGGCTGATTAAAAAAAACCTGCTGTAAATTGGCCTATTACATTATTGTCACGAAACATGTTAGAATTAGATATGGGACCTCGTAAAATTGAACTATTGGTATCAAAAATGGTACGTGAAAAAATCCTGGTCGTTGAAGACGAAGAAGAAATCCGGGAACTTGTCGGCTATAATCTCGTCAAGCAGGGATATCAGGCGATTTTGGCCGGTTCCGCTGAGGATGGGCTGAAAAAAATCCGCACGGAAGTGCCGGATTTGATCGTCTTGGATCTCATGCTGCCGGGCATGGACGGTTTGGAAGTCTGCCGCAATTTGAAACGCGACATGGCCACGCAATCCATTCCTATAGTCATGCTTACGGCCAAAGGCGAAGAGACCGATGTTGTGGCGGGATTGGAACTTGGAGCCGACGATTACATCACCAAGCCCTTTAGCCCTCGGGTGTTACTGGCCAGAATTCGGGCCATATTGCGCAGAAAAACAGCAATCCTTATCGATGACAACGCCACCGTGCGAATCAAAAACATGGTGATCCATCCCGGCCGGCACGAGGTTTTAGTGGACCAACAGCCGGTGGAACTGACGGCCACCGAGTTCCGCGTTCTTCACGTGTTGGCCCAACGACCCGGTTGGGTATTTACCCGCTACCAAATCGCCAACCTGGTCCACGGCGGCGATTACATTGTTACCGACCGATCAATTGACGTGCAAATCGTCGGACTGCGCAAGAAACTAGGCTCGGCGGGCAACCACATCGAGACCATTCGCGGCGTGGGATACCGATTAAAGGAATAACCATGCGCAAGAAACGGCTGCTTTGGCAACTTTATCCCGCCTACCTGCTTATCATGCTGGTCTCTCTGACTGCGGTGGCTTGGTATGCCTCTTCGGCGCTGAGAACATTCTACCTGGAACAGACAAAAGCCGGTTTAGAAGCCAGAGCACTCTTGGTCGAAGATCTGTTTCTATTGAAAATGGCAGAATCCGATTTTCACAAGATCGATGCGCTATGCAAAGAGCTCGGTCAAAAATCATCCACTCGGATCACACTGATTCTCCCGGATGGAAAGGTGGCGGGCGATTCGGATGAATTGCCGCAGAAAATGGACAATCACGCCGACCGCCCTGAAGTAACCGATGCCTTGGCCGGCCACACAGGCTCGTCCGAACGCTATAGTTATACGCTTAAAGAATCGAGAATGTATGTAGCCGTTCCTCTAAAGCAATACGATAAGATCATCGGCGTGTTGCGGACTTCGATTTCAATGAGTGTGGTCGATCAAGCCGTAGCCGCCATTCAGTTGCGCATTGCGATGGGCGGTTTTATGGTAGCCATTCTCATGGCGGCGATCAGCTTATGGATCTCCCGCCGGATCACCCGGCCCTTGGAACGTCTCCGCATTGGAGCAAAGCGATTTGCCCGGGGCAACCTGACGCACAAATTACCGCTTACGGGTTCCCAAGAGATCAGTGATCTTGCCGAAACACTGAATCAAATGGCGGCCGAACTCGACGAGAAAATCAACCATGTCGTCGACCAGCGAAATGAACGCGAGGCCATCCTTTCGAGTATGATCGAGGGCGTGCTGGCCGTCGATACTCAAGAACGGCTGATCCGCCTGAACCAGACTGCCGCCCGACTGATCGGCCTCGATCCGGCACGGGCCCAGGGGCGTTTGCTGCAAGAAGTCGTTCGGAATCTCGATCTCCAGCAACTTGTCACCAACGTGCTCGCCACGCAAAAGCCCCAGGAGGATGAAATCCTACTGCACGACAATGGCGGCGGCGAGCGTTACCTCCACGCACACGGCACCATTTTACGCGACGCCCAAGAAAAAGAGGCAGGGGCGCTGGTAGTGCTGCACGAGGTGACCCGGCTGAAAAAACTGGAAAAAGTCCGCCGCGATTTTGTCGCCAACGTTTCCCACGAGCTTCGAACACCGGTGACTTCAATTAAAGGGTTCGTGGAAACGCTGTTGGATGGTGCGATGAACAATCCTGAGGAATTACAGCGATTCCTGCAAATCGTGGCGACGCAAACCGACCGGCTGAATGCCATTATCGAGGATCTGCTGACGCTATCTCGCATCGAACAAGAAACGGAAAAGGCTGAAATCATTCTGGCCCCTGGTCCGATCAAGAATGTTTTGGATACCGCAATCGAAGTCTGCCAAATGAAAGCTTCGGACAAAAATATACAGATAGAGTTGAATTGCGACGAAACGCTCCAAGCGCCGATCAATCCGCCTTTGCTTGAACAAGCCATTATCAATCTTCTCGACAACGCCGTCAAATACAGCCCGCCCGGACAGACAATTCACCTCAGTGCGAACAATACCGACGAAGGAGTCGTAATCCAAGTGCGCGACCATGGATGCGGGATTAGTCGGGAGCATTTACCGCGAATCTTCGAGCGCTTTTATCGAGTAGACAAAGCGCGCAGTCGAAAACTCGGCGGCACCGGGCTGGGATTAGCCATCGTCAAGCATATTGCCCAGGCCCACGGCGGACGGGCGAGCGTGGAAAGCACCGTCGGCGAGGGAAGCGTCTTCTTCATTTATTTGCCGCACGGCTCTTTGGAATTGATCGAGAAATAACATTCTTCTCACCTAACGCTAACAATTCCGGCGTAGGATTCTTTGGCAAGAATACACAGCAAGCAATCTATTAGCTGGAGATTCAGCAATGATTTACAATATGCAGCAATCTGTCGAGTCTGCTATAGACGGGATGCAGATCAGCAATCTGGTCGATGTCATTCGTCAAAACTTGAATATCGGTCTGGCAAAGATGGCGATAAATCGCATTTATGAAATTCTTCATGCAGAATTTCCAGAATACCAGTACCAGCGTAATTTCAGTTTCAACGATCTTGAATTACATCTGCATAAATACTCGCCCAATTTCTAATTCAGGAGCAATGTCATGCCATATAAGAAATACCACGGACGGAATTCGAACTACCGTTGGGGAATTATTTGCTTGCTGGCAATCGCACTCCTGCCACTCAGTTCAACCATCACCCAGGCGTCGTCTTATTACTGGAGAGTCTCTTCCGGCGATTGGTCAGATGTAGTCAACTGGGGCGGAATCGCACCGACATCCGGCAACGTCGCCTACATCCAAAATGGCGGAACGGCAACCATAACTCAAACCGGCGAACAATGCTACAGCCTTTTTCTCGGTAACACCGAAAATTCAGGAACAATACAAATGACCGGCGGCAGTTTGTCCGTATCATATATTTCTTATTATGGCTTCTCCGGCATGGGAACGTTCACGCAGACCGGCGGAATAAATTCAATCTCATCTAATCTCTATCTTGGCTGCTTGTCCGGTTCCAGCGGCACGTATGATTTAGGCAGTACTGGTCAGTTGAATGCAAGTTCGGAGTGTCTCGGCATCATGGGCACGGGAACGTTCATGCAGACCGGCGGAACAAATTCTATAATTAATGATCTACTTCTTGGTGACAATTCCGGCTCCAGCGGCACGTATAATCTGAGCGGCACGGGGCAATTGTCCGCCAGCACCGAGTATATCGGTGACTTCGGCACGGGAACGTTCACCCAGACCGGCGGCACGAATACAATCTCAAGGAATCTATATATTGGATATGATTCCGGCTCCAGCGGCACATATAATCTAAGCGGCGGGGCGCTTATTCTGAAATCGCTTCGTCAAGGTTCCGGCACTGCCACTTTTAATTTTGGCGGGGGAACACTTCAGACGAGTGGCGATTTTACTTGTTCTTTTCCCATGACGCTGACCGGCGACGGTGGCAACGCAAATATCGACACCGCGGGCTACGCGGTCACGCTTTCGGGCGTTCTTTCCGGCGACGGCGGGCTGAATAAACTCGGCTCGGGCACGCTTACAATTAGCAACACGGCAACTTATGGCGGCGACACCACCGTCGACGGCGGCATGCTGTGTTTTGCGAGCGGAATCGGCCCCGGCGGCACGTCGCTCATCGATGTCGAGTCGGGCACTGCCGTTTTGAAGACCGTGAGTGTTAGCAAGAGCGATTTGGATATTTACACTGCCACGTCGGCGATTTTCGAGGCGGCCGACGGCACGCATACAGTCGGCGATATTACCGGTATCGGAACCACTCAGGTCGATAGTGGCGTAAGCCTGACTGCTGCGTCGATCAGCCAGGGAACTTTAATCATCGGCAGCGGCGCGACAGTTACCATTCAAGCAATTACCGCCGGTTCGACGACTGACAATGCAATTGTTGACGTGCCCGAACCATCGACTCTCATCCTCCTTGCCGCCACTATCCTCATGTTGGCATATTCACGGGCGCGAAAATGGGGGAAGTAATTGCATTGGTGATATGATTACGCTTATGCCAGTTTATACACCTCACACATGCTCAAGTAAGCGTGAGCATGGCTCCCGACGAGACGCCCGCGATCCGACATTGATCGAGAAATAACCTTTTTCTCATCTAACGCTAACAATGCCAGCGTAGGATTCTTTGGTAAGAATATACTGAGAGAATTCCATTCGATGGAGATTCCACAATGTTTTACAACGCGCAACAATCTGTCGGACCGGCTATAGACGGGATGCAGATCAGCGATCTGGTCGATGTCATTCGGCAAAACTTGAACAGTGGGCTGGCGAGGATGGCGATAAATAGCATTTATGAAATTATTCATGCCGAGTTTCCTGAATACCGGTACCAACACAACTTTAGTTTCGGCGATCTTGAAAGTCAACTGCTCAAAGGCATACGCGAAAACAGCCCTATAGTTGCAGCCTTCATCGAAAATGAAAGCAAAAGTCATAATCTCTGGAAATGGCGTATCCACTTTGTCGAAATTGCCGGGGTCGGCGCCGTGATTTCCGACATGCTTTCAAGCATCACGTCGCCCGATATTGGAACGCGGCGCGCACACAGCAGCTTGAAAGAGCCTTTGTATCTCGAACCATTTGGCAGGGGCTCGCGCCTGTGGTCATGCTTAAGCAAACCCTGGGAAGGCAGCAGCGTGTCGCTTGCATTTTTCGGCCACACAAACGATCATCGACGACGCCTTGTATCCGTCCGTACGCCGACTCAGTATCCGGACTCCTGCAGCGCTTCTCGATAACTTCGTCCCGAAGGCCGCTGTTTCGGTATCTTACTGCAATTTGGTTATACGATAACTAGCGCAATGTAAAAAATTGATTAATTCGCGCCGTTATTTAAACCAAATATACACAAAACATTTTCATAAATAAAACCTTGCGCTCACAAAGCCCTAATATGCGTCATCGATAATTTGAACAACGTCGAGAGGGTTCGAGACGAAACAGATGTCACCTTTTTACAGGAGAAATGAGATGAGAACGATGCAAGGAGTGAAAAACTCGCGGGCCGCGGCCCGTATCCGACGCGGCTTTACGCTCGTCGAGTTGTTGGTGGTGATCGCCATTATCGGCGTGCTGATCGGCATGTTGCTTCCCGCAGTGCAAGCCGCGCGTGAGAGCGCCCGTCGAGCCGCTTGCGCCGGCAACATGCGGCAGATCGGCTTGGGGGTACTAAACTATGAATCGTCGCACAAGATGATGCCCAGCGGCGGCGAAGGAACCAGGTACACGAGCACGACGGCCTCGACCACCTTTATCGACGCCACGGACGGCAGCGGCACCTGGGAATTTCCAGACCAACCGAGGCTTTCCACGTTCGCCATGATTCTGCCGTTCATTGAAAGAACGGACCTATGGCAAAAAATGGATCCGAGCAAGTCCTACCGCGGTTCGTATCAGAACATGCTGGCCGGAACTGCCTCGATTCCAATCTACATTTGCCCGTCCGATCCATTCGTGCAAACTCAGTACAAGAATCCGGTGTTCACGCAAACAGGAAATACCACCGCCAATGCCGATACCGCCGCGACACTTGACTCCGGTATAGACGGTCCCAGGGACTTCGGAAAATTGGATTATTTCTGCACGGTGTACACCGACATCAACGCCGATGAAGGGGACTCGACCCACTATGGCCTGAGAAACACGGGCTTTAAAACCGTAAACGGCACCGCCACTACCCAGTTGAATCGGTGTGACGGCGCATTGGCATGTCCGGCAGCGCCTATTTCAGCCATTATGGACGGCACCAGTAGCACCATTCTTATAATCGAAGATGTCGGGCGGAACCATCCGTCGCTCTTGTACAGGACCCAATCTAGATATAAAGCCGACACGACTATTATGTGCACGGCTGGTCAGGCCGATGCCGCCGATCTGGCTACTTACAATACCACGGTGGCCGGCTCCAACACCGGCGTTTATCGCTGGATTGATCCGGATGCAGGCGGTAGCGGCGTTTCCGGTCCCCCCAACGCCACGCCTGGTTTCACTCACTACATAAATAACAATTCGGTCCCAATGGGCGGACCGCCAGGCGGCGAATGGACCAATAACAACTGCGGTCTGAACGACGAACCGTTCGCCTTCCATACCGGCGGATGCAATTCGGTATTCGCCGACGGCAGCGTTCACTTCCTGACTGAAAATATCGCTCCGAAGATTATGCGAGCTTTGGTCTCCCGCGCGGAGGGCGATGAGGTTTCCAAGATACCTGAATAACATTTCGGGAATTACCTGTTGGGGGTGGCAGTAAAACTGCCCCCCCAACATACAGCTTCATCAATGTAAAAAGCGCTGTTGGGAAGCCTCTTGCTCTTTTTATCGGGTTGCGGACCTCACAATACGTTTTTCGACCGGCGATTTATTCTCCGGTTAAATATCCGAGGAGGATTCCTGCAAATCCCGATATAAGGAGCATATTTGATCCCGCACCTTGAATTATTATCATCGCGCTTGGGCCGCCTTGGAGGTTCCCAATCTCCAAGGCGGTTTTTTGTAAGGATTTCTAACCTTCCTTTAACGGATTCCTAATCTGTCTTGGGTAGAATCCCGGCATGGAGGAAATGGCATTATGAGATTGGCCGATATACGATCATCCACGCGGATACGGTTGATTATAGCCGTTTGGTATTTACCGTTCCTTGGAGGTTGTGGTAGCGGTTTGCCCGATCCGCCGGCGGCAAAAAGTTCGACCGCCGCATCCAATACGGATGATCCCGATGTTTACAAACCCAGCAAACCTCGCTCAACAATTCCGCCGCCGCCATTGCCTCCATCTAAAAAAGATGAATCAGTGCAAAATCAGCCTGCTCAATCCGACCCCGATGTTTATGTGCCGGAAAAACTTACTCCCCGACCCGCGACGCCGCTGAAAAAAGATCAAACGGCGCAAAAAGATTCAGACGCACGCAAATCCGATAATCTCGCGTCTCCGCTTCAGCCGTCGCCTCCACTCAAAAAAGATCAACCCGTTGGGTTTGATCCCGATGTTTATGTGTCCGAGAAACCTTTAGTTCCGCTCAAATCAGTTCTGGGGGCGCCTGTGGAAAAGAAGTCCGCTAATGATACAATTAACACTGACAAAACAAATCTATTGGATTTGAAAGCACAAGTGTTACTCTATCAAAACGATAAAGCGGATGCACCAACACGTTTGGTTTTGGAAAAACAGTTTGTCGCCAAAAGTAGGGAAGCACTTAGTATATATTTAGGCTTCAACAAACAGCAACCTGCTGCTTTATCTCTAACCACAGATTCGCTCTATAGCGTTGGTACACTACTTTGGGATTCGCCGTTTATTGACTTCCTCGACCTACAGCACCAAGCATTGACGACCTTAGCCCAAAGGCCGACTGCCGTGACCTTGGCGGTATTAATACCCAACAATACCATGCGCGCCGATTTGCGGCGAACCTTGTCGCGACACTGGTCCGAGGGACCAAAAGCAATTCGCACATTACCTGCGGCGGACTACCCGTTGGCGGAACCCGGTTTTATAACGGTGCTGAAATCCTTGATTCGAGAAAATCGCGTCAGATCATCGCCGCAATTACGTTCGGCCAAGGCGGCCAGACCGAACTTTGATTTGGAGTATAACTCCGCCGAGCCGCCGAAATCTTCGCCTGATACTGATTGGCCTAAACTATTGGAAGAATTAGTGCGAGACTATTGCAGGCGCGGCCACATGGCGTCGTTGGCCCGTTCTGCCGCCGCGTATCGCAGCGGCGCTTCGTCATCGCATGAGAGCCGCAAAAGCGATTCGTCCATCCCACTACTGCCTGGCTGCGAGATTATCGCCGCACATAGTATCGACTGGCCGGGCGAATATGTCTCTCACCTGCCGAATATGGCCGGCAATGATTTGTCCCTTAATTATCAACGAATCGAAAAGCGAATGAAGTTGAGCAAGCCCTTAATATACTATCGCCGTCAAGTGAAATCCTGCATCGAACGCCCGATCCCAGACGGCTTGTGGTTGGACGGTTTTGTCGAATTGAAAGGGGAGGAACGTCTGCGATCGGTTGACATTCTGATTACATGTCCGACAAACAGCACAATAAAATCCGCAACCGAAGAACAAGAATTAACGGTTGAAATCCTGTCTGTTGAAGTACGCAAATCACATGAATAGCAACGAATTGTGTTGGGGTGGCAGTTCAACTGCCACCCCAACCCTCGTAAAAGCACCAAATGTGAAATATTAATGAACAAAGACCCCGAGAAGGATATAATAATGAAGTTGTCTACGCTTTTGCCGCCTCCAGCCTCTTCTATTCGGTCGGTTCATTGTGTGGGATGTGGAGCGAAAAACATCGCACAACGAAAATATTGCGGCAAATGCGGCAATCATTTATGGGATCCCTGCATAAATTGCGGTGAATCAAACTCGGCTGAAGAGGAATTCTGCGGCGGTTGCGGAACAAATCTGAAAGCTGCTCTCAGTAAGATGGCGGACCGGATCGACAAGGATATTGCGCAAGCCCGATTTCTTATGAAAGAATACCGCTATGCGGAAGCGATAGGATTGCTAAAACCGATTACTGCCATGAAGCATTCGCGTTTGGCGCCGGTTGCAAGCCGTGCAAATGATCTTTTTGAACAATGCCTTGACCTACAGCAGGAGTTGACGCCTCAGATTCGTAAAATTGAGGAGGAAATCAAACAATTTATTGCATCTGGAGATATTGATCAGGCTGCCCGGAAGGCCGATGATATTCCAGAAGCGTTTCGTTCGCAAGACTTATGCGATCTAATAAAGGAATCTCAGGGCAACCAAGCCGAAATAACAGAACTGAACAAGGCTGTAACTCAACTGAAGGATGGATCGCTTACGGTTGATCTGGTGGAGAAAGTCGAGCGTTTGTTGACCTTGCAGCCTGATCATGATGAAGCGCAAAAACAAGCGCAAGCCATAAACCGCGGTGCGATGCGCAAATCGAAAAGGTTGGTGCTTAATGGGGACTATGAAAAAGCATTGGGGATTTTAGACCAGGTGTCAAAGGTTTTTCAAGATAATGAATTTCGGGGTTTTCGAGAGCAGATCGGAGATTTGGCCTATTTGGCTAGGGACATCGAGCATGCACCGCTTTTGGATAAAACTATTTTTGAATATGCCCGGCGATTGCGCAAGTATCTGCCCGACGATTCCTCGCTAAAAGTATTGTGTAATAAGTTGGCCACTCGAAAAACGGATTTTCATCCATTAACCGCTGCCGATCGTCGTTGGTCGAAGTGCCCGCAGACGCCTGTGTTGGGTGCGCCTATGGAATTTCTTATGGAACTGGAATCAATCGGCAAAGGGCAAAACGCGGATACGACCGTTTTGGCCCAAAATCCCGGCCGTTTTGCCATTGCCTGCGGCTTGGCTCTGCAAGGAATGGGCCTGGCGCCGTTAAAAATCAATCTTCTACCAAAAGGATCGTGGATAGATAAAATCGGCCGCTGGCTTCCAAAACGTCGGGCACAATCGGCATGGGGCATAGAAATTAGTTCCAGCGGAATAAAGGCTGTAAAACTTCAATCCGAACAGGATAAAACAAAGGAGACGGCCATCCAGAGTATACACAGTGGACAGCAGGCAGGAGAAAGTGGACAAGGAGCCGTTTTATTGCAGGAATGCCGAATAATCGAACATCGGCGCCGCTTAAATCAAAGCGCAAATGACAAAGAGAGAGAATCGATGCTCGATGAGACGCTGCAAACCTTTCTAAAACATAATCCTTTAGGTGACGAACCGGTGATATTGGGTCTTCCGGACTGGATGGTGTTGTTGAAGACCGTGGAACTGCCGCCAATGCCCGCCGCCAAACGAGCAACGGCCATTGCATATGAAGCCCGGCACTTGTTCACAACGCCTTTGCCCGATGTTATCTGGAAACACGCCAGTTTCGACATGGTCGAGGATGGTGAATCTTATAAGCGACCGTTTACAGTTGTGTATGTAGGTGTGCGTCAAATGCTACTAAAAGAGCTATTAACACGTTGGCATAAATTGGGACTTAAAATATCTGGAGTACAATGCGATATGGCGGCGCTTTACAACTTTGCCATGTTCCACAATGCAACGGATCAAACTAATTATCCAGTCGCGTTAGTCGATCTTGGAGCGGATCGGTTAAACATCCTAGTCTGTTCACCAAAGCGAATCTGGCATCGAAGCGTCATGTTCGGTTCTGATAGAATAAACAAGGCATTGGTCCGCGAATTCAAATTAACGCACAGCCAAGCTGAACAATGGAAATGCAATCCCGCATTGGCGCCTTCACCGGGAAAGTTTTCTGAAACCCTGCAACCGGTATACGAAGATTATCTTCAGGAAACGCTCGACTCGTTAACTGCATATCAAAAGGCATTTCCAGAAGAGAAGGTTGGGCGAATTATTGGTTGTGGCGGAGGATTTCTCGCGCACGATCTGCCGCGATACTTTCTCTGGCGGCGATAGTCCCCGACATTTCAAAAATATTAATGCCTTCTTATGGACCGTTTATCTCAAATTGTTTTGGGTGCTAACACTTTCCTAACACTACCTTAACAATGTATGTCTGTGAATAGGTGTAAACATTTTCTCAAACACTCTTGTTTATCCATTCTGCCGAATCTTCGGTTTTTGTCGTTAATTGTAAAATTATTTTTTGCAAAACGATATATGGGGGATAATTGACATATCTGCTTAGAATTATTAGGTTGATAGTGTTGCTAGCTGGTGAATGATGATGTCTGTAAACCATAATCCAAAGGAACAAACATGAATATTCAAAAAGGAAACCGGGTGCTAGTTAATGTTGCCCCTTTCATTGGATCATGGCAGCGCAGTAAAGATTCAATCCCATGCCGTGTATTGTCTATCAAAGAATCTTCCATTGAAATCGCCACGGAACCTCCTTATCGCGAATTATCCATGTGGATCTCGCCGAGTTGGATCGAAGGACTCGTAGACCATGATTTTTGCCCTTCGCAAGAAGACAATCGTGAACCGCTTTACGTATAAT
>JBEKGL010000057.1:0-13009 GCA_050012815.1 Thermoguttaceae bacterium | reverse complement strand
GCTTGTTCCACATCGACGGCCGTAAATAAGAAAATCTTCCCCGGAAACGTGCAGGCCGAAATTCGCGACGGTATACTGCGGTTGATACGCTCGGAATAATCGGCATGATGAGTTATAATGTCCTGGTTCCCACGCTCCGGCGTGGGAACCTAGTTGGACGTTCCCAGGCGGATCCTGGGAACAAGTTGGTAAAAATCAGAGCCGGGGCGAAAATGTGACATTTATTACCTATAAATGTATTTATTTGAAAGCAAACAATGAACGAATCCGAACTTGAACAGGCCGTTTTAAATTTTATCGCCCGGGCTGAATATCGGCCCATGAAGCCCCGGGCGATCGCCAAACAATTACAGGTGCCCGAGGAAAAAATCCCCGATCTGAAACGGGTGGTCAAACGCCTGGTGCATCACGGTCGATTGCAATATGGGGCCAACCATTTGGTGACGGCCGTTGAGGCAAGCGTCGAAGCGGGATCCGTCAAGCCGGGAAAACCCCCCTCGGGCCGGATCGCGGGCGTGTTTCAACGCACGAAAAAGGGGTTCGGATTCGTCCGTCCTCACGGCGCGACTTCCGAGGATCGGGAAAAAACGGATATTTACATCCCGGCCGATCGGGCCGCCGACGCCTCGACCGGCGACACCGTCCTGGTGCAACTTCTAAAGCATCGACCCGGCGAACCCGGTTTGCGCGGCGAAATCGTCGAGATCATCGAGCGGGAAACGCATCAATTCGTGGGCACTTATTTCGAAACGCGCGGGGCGGGCTACGTGCAGGTCGACGGCACGCTGTTTGCCCAGCCGATTAACGTGGGCGATCCGGGCGCGAAAAACGCCCGAACCGACGACAAGGTGGTCTTCGAGATGGTCCGCTTCCCCTCGCCTTATCGCGACGGCGAAGGCGTGATTACCGAAGTCTTGGGCCCGAGCGGCAAGCCGGGCGTGGATACGCTCTCGATCCTCCGCGAGTTCGATCTGCCCGAGGCGTTTCCCGAAGACGCCCTGGAAGAAGCCCGGCTCGAGGCCGACCGGTTCGACGAGTCGATTCCCAAGGGCCGGCTGGACCTGACCGGCGAAACGGTGATAACCATCGATCCGGAGGACGCCCGGGATTTTGACGACGCGATTTCGCTAAAGCGACTGGCCGGCGGCAACTGGCTCCTGGGCGTGCACATCGCCGACGTGAGCCATTTCGTGCGTCCCAAAACGGCGGTTGACCGCGTGGCCCGAGAGCGCGCAACCAGCGTCTATCTGCCCGACCGCGTAATCCCCATGCTGCCCGAGACGATTTCCAACAGTCTGGCAAGCCTTCAGCCCGGCAAAGTGCGATACTGCAAATCGGCGATCCTGGAATTTACCGAAGAGGGCATAAGGACCTCGACCGAGTTGCACTCCTCGGCCATCAAGAGCGCCAAGCGTCTGACCTACGAGCAGGTGGACGGGTTTTTGAACGATCCGGAGACCTGGCGAAAAAAACTTGGGGCCAAAGTCTTCGCGCTGTTGGGGCTTATGCGCGATCTGGCCCGCACGCTGCGCGGGCGCCGCATGCGCAACGGCGCATTGGAACTGACGCTGCCCGAGGTGAAAATCGATCTGGATAAAAACGGCCGCGTGGCCGGGGCGCACGTGGTCGAGAACACCGAGAGCCATCAGATGATCGAGGAATTCATGCTCTCGGCCAACGAGGCCGTGGCCGAACGGCTCCGCGACAAGGACATTCGTTTTTTGCGCCGCATCCACCAATCGCCCAGCCCAAGGAAACTCAAGGCCCTCACGGAGTTCATCAAGGAGTTGGGCTACGATGTCGAAAGCCTGGAAAGTCGTTTCGAATTGCAAAAACTATTAAAGCTGTGCGCCGGCCGGCCGGACCAACACGCCGTGAACTTCGCCGTGTTGCGTTCGCTGCAACGGGCCGTCTACAGTCCCATGGAAGAGGGCCATTACGCCCTGGCCAGCGATTGTTACTGCCACTTCACCTCGCCCATCCGGCGTTATCCCGACTTGACCGTGCACAGACTGGTGGAATCGCTTCTGACCGGCAAAAAATCCCGCAAAGACGCGGATGATCTTGTGGTGCTCGGCCAACATTGCTCCGACCGCGAACAACGCGCCGAGGCGGCCGAACGCGATTTGACCAAACTCAAACTGCTAAGCTACCTGAGTGAGCGCATCGGCCTGGAAATGGAGGCCGTGGTGACCGGCGTGGAAAGCTTCGGCATTTTCGTGCAAGGGCTGGAACTGCCCGCCGAAGGACTCGTTCGCGTGGATGCGCTAACGGATGATTATTACCGTTTCGACCGGGCCAATCACACCCTGGCCGGCCATCGTGCCGGCAATTCCTACCGCCTGGGCGATATGCTCAAGGTTGTCGTGGCCCGGGTGGACATGGAACGCCGCGAGTTGGATTTCCGCCTGGTCGAGCGGAAGAAATCCACGAAGGACGCGAAGGGCGTGAAGAAAGCAAAAGAGATGAAGCAGGGAAAACAAGACATGGATACGGCGAAGGCGAAGAAATCCGGCGATAAAAAAACCCGCCGCCGACGCTGGTAATATTATTATTTGTTTGCCCGCAACCGGGCGCCGACTTAATATCGGTCGGGAAGAGGTGTGGTTGTTCGATTGATTCTTTAGGAGCTTTCCGGTATCATGAGGTAAGAGGTGCAAATATGAAATACCGTGTCGTGCTGATCCAAAGCGACGAAGGATTCGCAGTCAGTTGTCCAGCTCTAAAGGGATGTCATTCCCAAGACGCTACGAGGGACGAGGCGCTGGAAAATATCCGCAACGCCATTCGTGAATGGCTGGACGCCGAAGACGCCGAGAAATCTGTTTTCACGATTATTGAGGACGAAGTGACGGTCTAATATAATTCGTTCCCACGGAATTTAAAAATTTCTTTAAGTGCAGGTTTTGAAGGTTCCTTATGGCTGATCCTTTGAATCCCCAACTTTCTCCTCTGACGGAAACAGTTCTAGCGCCTGGTGTGCAATGGGCACAAACCATTTCCCCATCGTTGAAGAAAACCAGACTGGGATTATCGCTGGTTTTCTTTGGCACTATAATTTTTATGATTTATGTTCTTTTATTCCTCTTATGTTCTCTATTAATGGGCAGGAAGAGTTTCAACGAAAGCGGAGCTAAAGACATTGTAATAATCTTGGGTATATTATTGGCGATAGTTGCTAATTTTATTGGTCCTATTTTATGCCTTTCTGTGCCCGCCGAATCTGGTTCTAAGAGATTTTTAGTTGGATCAATAGTTCTTTATCTAATTAGCATTGTGATTACAATCGTTCATGACATCTCCCCCATGGCATTTCCTTCAATATTTTTTTATATCAGTATATTTTGTAGAATCATAAGTTATTTCATATTTATATATTTTTTGAAGAAACTCTCGGAATATGTTGGCAGGGATGATTTATCTGCCCAAGGTAAAAAAGTTCTGATTGGTTATCTTATTATCCCGGTGGGCATATTGGCTGGATTTTTATTAGGGTTTGTAATAGACCCATTCTTCGCTGTAACGGCGTTGATGGGGTTATTCATTTTTGTGATATGCATTTTTATTATGTATATTAATCTCATCAATGGCGTGAGAAAGACACTGGTTAAAGAGAATAAAGCTGTAAAAGCTTAGTACGACCGCGTTTGTTCTACCAGCCGGGCAAGCAATTCCCGGGCGGCGCCGCTGGTGATTGTTTCGGCGGCGAGTTGGGCGCATTTTAGAAGGGATGTATCGCGGCCGGCGGTCCATAGCGCGGCGGCGGCGTTGGCTATGACTATGTCGCGCGGGGGGCCGGGACGGTTATCGAGAATGTCGCGGATTATGGCCGCGCTTTGTTCAGGCCCGGTCACTAGCATCGTCTCAGAGCCGGCCGATTCCAGGCCGAAATCGTCGGGCGTCCAATCGAAGTGTTTTAGAGTTCCACCGCGTGCTTCGATGACATGGGTCGGTCCGGCCAGCGAGACTTCGTCCAGACCGTCGGCACCGTGAACGATCACCGCGAGTCTTGTCCCTAAAAGCAAAAGGGCTTCGGCCATGAGCGGCTGCAAAGCGGGGCGGCCCACGCCCAAGAGTTGGAACGGCGCAGCGGCCGGATTCACCAGCGGCCCTAGGATGTTGAAGACCGTGGGCGTGCCCAGTTTTTTTCGGACCGCCGCCACGTGTTTCATGGCCTTGTGCAAAAGCGGTGCAAAGCAGAAGCAAATGCCCAACTCGTCCAGACAGGCCTCGACGCAAGATACATCGGCCTCGATGTTCACGCCCAAGACGGCAAGCGCGTCGGCCGATCCGCTACGGCTGGTAATGCCGCGATTGCCGTGTTTGGCCACTGGCACGCCGGCCGCGGCCGCCACCAGGGCGGCGGCGGTGCTGATGTTGAAGGTCTTCGACCCGTCGCCGCCTGTGCCGCAGGTATCCAACAATCCGGCATGGCGCGAACGGATGGGCGTCATCCGCCCGCGCATGGCCGCCGCAGCGCCGGCAACCTCCTCGACGGTTTCGCCTTTATTGTGCAAGCCCATGAGCAACCCGGCGATTTGCTCCTCGTCGCATCGGCCGTCCATGATTTGGTCCATGACCGATTCCATTTCTTTCATGGAAAGGTGTCGGCCGGAGACAACATGTTCAATGGTAGAGTTGATATCCATAAAATTTTTTTTAACACGAAAACATGAAAGTACGAAAGCACGAAAAAAATAGTTTCGATATGTTATTTATATCGTGATTTCGTCCTTTCGTGTTTTCGTGATTAATTGTTGTTTAATATTATGTCAGGCAGATTTCCATCCGTACCGAAGGGTAATTCGCGAAGATCAGTGAGTATTTCCAGTTCATTGCGGCGTTGTGCTTCGTCGAGATAGGCGGCCGAACATTCCAATTCGGCCAGATGCAGGGTGTCGGCGATCCAAATCAGCTTGGCATTTGGCGGTTCGACCAGCCCTAGGGTGCCAAGGGCGGCGGCCAGCATTTTTCGGTCGGTTTCATAATCCAAAGGCGGCATTGCGGCCGATACGTGGCCGGAGACCAGGCAGTTAAGCCGTGTTGCGGCCGGATCAACCTCGCGCAAAAACCGCGATGTGCAGAATTCGGCCATGCCCATGCCCGTGGCGTTGCCGTGCGAAGCCGGAGTCAGGCCGCGCAGGCAAATTCTCCTCGCCTTTGGCAGTTCGCCCTCGACGGCCTTGTGATCGTTGAACTTTCGGCCGGCCACATTGGGGTCGAATCCCACGCCGCTTAAGTCTTTGCCCATGCGGTCGATCAGGAGCACGTCGACAAAGTCGAAAGGCAATCGAGGCATTAATTTTTTGGCCAATTCGAGGAGTTGCGTTTCGCGGGTTTCAAAATCTTGGGGTTCGACGGCCTCGATCCGAGCGGTCTGATCGTAGGCGTTTTCGACAATCGCCACGCCGGCCAGGATAGGGCAAGTGCCGATCACTTTTTGGGCCGCGCCGCGGATGATGCGCTGGAAGTCGAAATCGAGAATCGCGCGGTGGTATATTTTCGCCCCTTGGCAATTGCCCAATCCGATCAAGAGCATTTTCATCAGCCCGCTTTCGATCGGGCCGCAAAAGCCCGAGTGCGGCTTGACGCGGTTGCAGAGGAGCACGTGATCGGCCTGGAAGGCAAGGCGGTCGAAGTGGACCGGAAAGCCGTCGTCGGACCGGCAGACTTCGACGGTTTCGGTACTCGAACGGATCGGACATCCAAGGAACGATTCGGTAAGGCCGTAGGATTCGATGATTCGGCGTTGTCCTTCAGCCGTTCCGCCGCCGTGGCTGCCCATTGCCGGGACGATAAATGGCTTAGCGCCTAGATTTTTGAAATGTTCGACGATCGCCCTGGTGATTTGGGCGATGTTGGCAATACCCCGGCTCCCGGCGGTGATGGCCGCGCTTTGGCCCGGCCGGACTTTTTCGCCCAAATTCAAGGCGTCAAGTTGCCGATGCACCTCGGCCGGCACGTCCTGTATGCAAACCGAGTCGAACCGCTGCCGGAGGCGAAAAATTTTCGGAAAATCGGCGGAATGGGACATTTTTGATGTAACCGGCGTTGAAAGGGCAGGGCAGGGGAGGCTCCGAGGATAGTAATCAATATGTTACAATTTTACTACGTAAACTTCACAATGTTTAGCCCGGCCGCTTTCGATAAGCGTTTTTACCCGGTTTATACCGGCCGCTTGCGACCGGCGTTTATGGTCCATCAGGTTCCAACATGGATGACAATTACACCGGCGTTCTGGTTATCGGCCACGGCATGAGAGACCCCTCGGGCACGGCGGCTTTTTTGGAAATTGTCGATCATGTGCGCCAATTGCTGCCCGAAACATCCGTGGAAGGGGCTTTTTTGGAATTCGCCCAGCCCACAATAACCGATGGCATATCCCGGTTGGCGAATCAAGGGGCGTCGCATATAGCAGCCGTGCCGATGTTTCTTTCGGCCCTTGGGCACACATCGGACGATATTCCAGCGGCAATTGCCGAGGCAGAGAGGCGGTATCAAGAGGGTTCAGGGTTCAGGGTTCAGGGTTCAGGATTTCGGGGGCAGGATTCGGATATAGAAAAGCATGAAAAGATTATAGTATCACTTAAACCGCACATCGGTGCACACCAACGCGTTGTGGAGCTTTCGGCATTGCGATACCGGCAAGCGTTGGAAGGCAAAAAAGAAATTCCCGCCGAAGAAACGCTATTAATCATAGCGGCACACGGCAGCCCGGAGCCGGAGGCCATTTTAGAATTGACGGCTTTCGCTCGCCGCCGAGCGGTTCTCACGCCCATTGGTAATGTGGAGCCGTGTTTCGCGGTCCTGGGCCAACCGCAATTGGGTGAGGTGCTGCCACGAGCGGCTCAAACTCAGTTTAAGCGGATAGTAGTACAGCCCCACTTGCTTTTGCGCGGCCGGTTTTGTGACATGATCCGCGATCAAGTGGAAACCTTCAGCCGGGAATATCCTGATAAAGATTGGATAGTCACCGAGCCGCTTGGACCGGATCGGTTGTTGGCCCAAGCGGTGGTGGAAATAGTGAATACCGATTAAATATTTGAAATTTGAGATTTGAGATTTACATATAACATTACGCCCCGAATTTGCCGAGTTTTTCGGCATGGGCAAGGGCCAGGGGCATGAGATAGACGGCTTCAAATTGGCCAAGGCCGCCCATCAGGGCATTGCGTTCGCCAAAGGCTTGTTGGCCGTCGGGACGGCAGGTGTCGGACACCAGGAGCGTGGGCACGGGGTGCCAACTGTGGCCGGCAAGCCGGGCGGGCGTGCTGTGGTCGCCGGTGACGATCAGCACCTTGGGCTTGAGTTTCATCACCCTGGGCACGATGGAGTCGAACTGCTCGATCATTTTCACTTTTTCTGGGAAATTGCCGTCCTCGCCGCGGCTGTCGGTGTATTTGAAGTGTACGAAAAAGAAATCGTAGTCGTTCCAGGCCTGCTCCAAAACGTCGATTTCCTCGGCCAGGGTGTTGGGCTTGCCAACGATATCCATGCCTACCAATTGGGCCAGGCCCTTGTACATGGGATAGACCGCGATGGCGGCCGGTTTCAGGCCGTAGACTTGTTCGTAGGTGGGAATGTGCGGGGCGGCCGAAAAACCGCGCATGGTCAATCCATTGGCCTTGGGTTGGTCGATAAGAATCGCCCGGGCCTGGGCGATAAACTGCCTGGCCACGTCGGCGGTGCGTTGGTTTTGCAGGTCGGCGGCCACGGGATCGAGCGGAGGGACGCCGGTTTTTTGCGGATCGGTGTCGGCCACGTTGCCGTGGAGACCTTCGCCGCGGAAGATCACGCAAAAGCGGTGCTCCTTGACCGGCTCGACAAAGACCTCGACCTTGGGAATTTTTACCTGGCGGAGTTTTATTGCCAGCGGAGCGCTTTCCTCGGTGGGGATTCGTCCTGCGCGGCGGTCGGTTATATTGTCATGTGCGTCTAGGGTGCAGAAGTTGCAGCGGACGGCGACGTCTTTAGGTCCCAGATTGAAGCCCACGCCGGTGGCCTCCAGGGCGCCGCGGCCGATGAGATATTTCACCGGATCGTAGCCAAACAGCCCGAGGTGTCCCGGCCCGGAGCCGGGAGTGATGCCCGGGGCGATGGGGATCGACAAGCCTTGCACGCCTTGTTTGGCCAGTGCGTCGAGATTGGGGGTTTTTGCGGCCTCCAATTCGGTCGGTCCGCCCGGCTCGACGGGCAGTCCGCCCAGGCCGTCGGCCACGAGAAGCACGATTTTGTTGTCGTTTTTGAGCTTTAATTCGCGGACAAGCGACTGAATATCCATTTTGGGACTCCTTTTCTGGTTTCGAGCCAGACAGGAATGTCTGGCCTCCTATTATTATTTTCGCGTGGAGATAGAATTTCCCATTGATAACAAAAACCCCACGGAAGGCAAGACCATGACCACAAACTCCATCACTCCAATTACTTACGATTATTCGGGTTTGATCGCCCCAGATAAAACTGCGCAGATTGCCCAACAGACGGGTTTGCTCGATGCGGATTTGAAATTTTTGATCCCGCGCCTGGAAGCCATACGGCGGGAAATGTTCTGGAATCTTGATCTTTACGGGAAAGGCGGACCGATCCCGGCGGAAAAACAACCGTTCGACGCCGGTTTTTTCACACTGTCCGAGCAGTTTTTAGGTCCGGACCGGCAATTGCTGGACAAGATCATTGCCACGGCCGACCAATTGGCCAAGGAGGTGGATCGGCTGATAGTGCTGGGCATCGGCGGATCGTACATGGGCGCCAGGGCGCTGATGGAGGCCTGCTGCCATCCGTATCACAATGAATTGCAACGCAAGCGACGCGGCGGGCGGCCGAGAATTTATTTCGAGGGGAACAACGTTGACAATGACGCCGTCGAAGGGCTTTTGGATTTGGTCGAAGGCGACGATGACTGGGCCATCGTGGTCATAAGCAAGAGCGGCGGCACGCTGGAGACGGCCGCGGCCTTTCGTGTGTTCCTGGAAGCCTTGCGCAAATCGTGCAAAGGCGACGAGGAAAAACTGCGCAGGCGGATAGTGCCGGTGACCGGCGAGAAAGGACGTTTGCGCGAACTGTCCAATGCCTTGGGCTGCCCGACGACGTTCCCCATTCCGGACGGCGTGGGCGGACGATATTCGATTTTCTCTGCCGTGGGTTTGTTGCCCGCCGCGATCATGGGACTGGACGTGGTGCGGCTGCTGGAAGGGGCGGCGGCGATGAACGACCGCTTCCGCACTGCCACGCTGCTGGAAAATCCGCCCTTGGTTTACGCCGGCATTGCGCACTTGATGGAAACCATGCGCGGAGCCACGATCCGGGTACTTTCGACCTGGGGAAAAGGACTGGAGGCCGTGGGATTGTGGTACGACCAGTTGCTTGCGGAAAGTCTGGGCAAGAACGGGCGGGGGGCCACGCCGCTGACGGTAGTTAATACGCGCGATCTTCATTCCCGGGGCCAACAGCATCAGGAAGGACGCCGCGATAAACTAATAACAAACCTGATCGTCGATAAACCGCAACGCCGGATAATCGCGGTGGAAAAATCCAAGTTCGATCAAGACAAGCTAAACGAGTTGGCGGGCAAAACCTTGCCGGACATCCTTAGCGCCGCCATCGAGGGCACAAACCGGGCATACGCCGAGGATTATCGGCGCACGGCGTCGATCCATTTGCCCCAATTGGATGAAGTCTCGCTGGGACAGTTGTTCCAGATGCTTATGATCGCCACGGTGGCCGAAGGCCGGCTCATAGGCATAAATCCCTACGGCCAGCCCGGCGTGGAAGCCTACAAGAGAAATATGAACGCTATTTTAAGGGGCGAAAGGATGAAGGATGAAGGATGAATTAATTTATAAAACCGCTTGCGGTTTCGCACTGCAAATAAAAAACCGCTTGCGGTTTCGCCGATAAATGCACGTTCAAGTGGGCAGTAAACTGCCCACCCCTTACTGCCCATTGCCAATCTCTAACCGTCCACTGTCCGCTAAAAACCGATAACTGTGAACTAAAAATCGCCAACGATGCACATACAATCCACAATTTACCGGCTTTTAGCCATAGACATTGACGGCACGCTCGTCAACAGCCGCGACGAATTGACTCCCGACACCCAAGAGGCGTTGATCCGGGCGGGCAGGGCTGGCATTCAGGTGGTGCTGGCCACCGGACGGCGATACAGCCGCACGTTGCACCTTGTCGAACCGTTGGGCATCGACGTTCCGCTGATAACCGCCGGCGGGGCGTTGGTCAAGGATCCCAAGGATCATCGCACTTTGCACAAAACACCGTTTGATCCGCAATTACTTCGGCAGATTTTAAGGCTGATCGACCAAGGCGGATATGATCCGCTGCTCTGTGCCGATACTTTTGCCGAGGGATTCGACTTTTATCTTGCCCGGCCAAAGGTTAAAACCCCGGAATTGCAGGAATATCTCGATCTGAATCCCGATGACGGGCGGATTTGGCCGAATCTGATAAGCAACCCGCCGCCCGATGTGTTTTCGGTTTTTACAATGGGCAGCAAGGACCAAATGCTGATAATGGAGCAAATCCTGCAAGGGGCATTGTGCGGGCGGATATCGACGCACGTACTGCGCAGCCCGCGTTATCGGGGGTTCTTGGCGGAGCTTACGCCCGCCGGCGTAAGCAAGTGGTCGGGCGTAAAATGGCTGGCCGAGAGCTGGGGGATAGAGGAGTCGGAAATCTGCGCGGTGGGCGACGACGTGAACGACATTCCCATGATTCGCGCAGCCGGGCTGGGCGTGGCCATGGGCAATGCCCTGCCGGAAGTAAAAGCCGCCGCCGACCGAATCGCTCCGACGCACGATGAAAACGGTTTGGTGCGAGTGGTGGAGTGGCTTTTTGAATAATCTCGTTGGATCATCGCCCGGCACAAGCGCCGGAACAGGTGAATTCCGGCTTATTTCACCGTTGCTCCGGATTCGCACTCGCGGTCGGGGCGCAAGAGCACCACGCCTTGGGAGTCGCTGGCGGCCAGCAACATGCCGTGCGATTCCTCGCCGCGAAGCACGACCTCCTGGAGATTGTTGACCACCACGATTTGGCGGCCGACCAGGTCCTGGGGCTGGTAATAGGTGCGGATGCCGGCCACGATTTGTTTTTCTTCCTCGCCCATTTTGATCGTAAGCAGCATCAGCTTGTCGGCATTGGGATGTTCCCGCGCGGCAAGTACGGTGGCTATGCGGAGATCGAGTTTAGCAAAATCGTCGTAAGTTATTGTGGATTTCATAATAGAGGTCAGAAATCAGGGGGCAGGGGATAAAAATTATTGATAATTTTCAGGATATGGTAGGTGGCATTTCTTTTTTTGTCAAAGGGGGGAAGGATTGTGTAAAACGGGAAATTGGGATAAGGTAATATTTGATATTCCGTTATCCTTGCAACCTATAGTCTATCATCTATCGCCTCATATATGCCCCAAGTCGATCCCTCTAATTTGAACTCGCCTAAACCGACCGCTCCGGCTCCAGCCGTGACCCTGGCCGATTTCCAGTCGCTAATCCGGCGGATGTACATGGAAAAGGACGTTGCCAGGGGCGTGGAAGGGACCTTCATGTGGCTGATGGAGGAGGTGGGCGAGTTGGCCTCCGCGCTGAGGAACGGCACTCACGAGCAGCGCGCCGGAGAATTCGCCGACGTGCTGGCCTGGTTGACCACGATTGCCAACGTGGCCGGTGTCGATCTGACCGAGGCGGTAATGCGAAAATACGGGTCCGGCTGCCCGGGCTGCGGCCGGTTTGTGTGTACTTGTCCGGATGCGGGAAAACCATGATTAGTTTTCAGTTATCAGTTTTCAGTAATCAGTTTTCATCCCTCGGGCCTCCTGCCTACAGCCTACGGCCTTTTGTTTTCATCTTTCATCCTTCATCCTTCATCCTTTTTATTATTGCCCTCTTGGTTTCTCTCCTCGCGGCCCCGGTTTCGGCCGAAAACATCAAGCCGTCCGAAATTGTCGGCGTGCGGGTGGGCATTGGGGAGCGATGCAAGGCAGGCCTTTGGACGCCGGTGGAAATTACGCTTCTAGGCGGAAGCGAACCGCTTACCGGCACGCTGTCCGCGACCGTGCCCGACGGCGACGGCATTCCCAGTCGCGTTCTTACGCCGCCCGACGAACCATGTCGGGTATTGCCCGGCCGGCAAACGTCCGACAAAATCATGGAGTCGTCCGATAAGGCCGATCAAGATCATTTCGCGTATCCGCTGGAAGCGCAGCCGCTGGTGGTCTGCGTCGGGCCGACGACGATGGGAATTGAAGACAATCCCCGCTTAAAGGAGATGGATATTGAACATCGGCCGGTCGTGGCCCGGGTGGACGACGTCGGCCGATTGCCCACGCGCTGGTACGGATATGAAGGTGTTGATGCGTTGGTGCTTTCCACGAGCCGGGCCGAAGTGTATGACAAGCTCGCGCCCGATGACGCCCGGCTGGACGCCTTGGACCAGTGGATACGCATGGGCGGGCGATTGGTGCTGTGCGCGGGTTCGCGGGCGGACGAGGCGCTGGCGAAAGATTCGCCGCTTGCGCGATTCGCCCCTGGCCGATTGGAAAAAATAGTTTCGCTCAGGCAGACGGCGGCTTTGGAAATGTACTGCGGCAGTACGGTCGCCGTGCCGCAAGGGCAGGGCGGCGAAAAATCCGTCGTTCAGGCGGCGAAACTGGCGGATATCCAGGGCGTTATCGAAGCCCGCGAAATCGATCTGCCGCTTGTCGTTCGCACGGCGCGAGGCTTGGGGCAGATTGTTTTCGTGGCCGCCGATCTGGACCGGGAACCTTTGGGCAAATGGAGCGATCGCCCTTTGCTCATGGCCAAATTGCTCGATCTGCCCGCGGGCCGCGGCGAAGAGCAATCCGGGGACGCCGCGCTTATGCACAACAAGTATACCGACCTTTCGGGCCAACTCCGCAGTGCGTTGGACGTGTTTACCGGCGTGCGGACCATTCCATTTTGGTTCGTGGCGTCGATGGTCATCTTTTATATTCTGCTCATCGGACCGGGAGATT
>JBEKGL010000056.1:0-12205 GCA_050012815.1 Thermoguttaceae bacterium | reverse complement strand
GACGTGTTTATGGATTATGTTCATTAGCGATAAAATAAGGCATCTAAACAAGATGCGCGAGTCAGGTTAACCCTTGACTACCCATACTCGCCCGAATATCATCGAATTTAAGGGATTGAAATAGGCGGCATTGGCGTTTCGCCAGTGTTGCTAACTAGTGGCATTGGCGTTTCGCCAGTGTCGGCGTGGTATTGTCTGCGTAAGGCCTCGGCCGTTTTTGATTTTTTGGTGTAGGCATCATGAGCATTTGGAATAAAATCCTCCTGGGATTGATTGTTGTTTGCTCGCTGGTCTTTTTTTACATGTCGGCGAGGATGTTAAAGACCCAAAAAAATTGGAGCACTTTGGCCGAGCAGTACAATAAACAAATCAGCGACTTAAAAAAACAAGACATGGTAACGGAAGAAGGCGAGACGGTTGCCGGCGAATTCAAGCCCGGCATAAGGCAAGTTCGCGCCGAATTGAATAAGCTCACCGTCGATCGACAACGGGTATGGTACAAGTGCGATTCGAAGGTCGATATCAACCGTCAGACACACACGGCAACCATCAAGGTGACGGTAGACCAGCCCAATCCTTCGGGCATCGCCGAAAAAAGCATTCTTTACGCTTTTGAGGACGTTCCCGCGGCACAACAGGGCCGATATGTGGGCGAGTTCAAAGTTACCAAGGTTGACGACAAACAAATCACCTTGGAACCGATTTTCAACTTAACGCCTGCCGATGAAAAAACATTGGCCGAGGCAAAACGCCCCTGGAACCTGTACGATTCGCTGCCTCACGATAATCACGAGATCATTGGGCAATTAAGCGAGCAAGACAGGAAGGCCATGTTGCCGGCCGATAGCGCGGCGGAATATATCGACGACGGTAAGCCGGCCCAAGGCGACAAATCGGCCTTGCCCGTGGTCGACGGCAAGTACGTGCGTCAGTTGCGCGATTACGCCTACCTTTTTGAAGCCTATCGCATGAAAATTACCGAACTTATCGACAAGGAACAAGCGGTCAAGGACGACAAACAAAAGGTCGAAGACGCCCGGGACGACGCCCTGCTCCAAGTCCAGTTCTACCAGAAACAGGCGACCGTTGTTAAAGTTTTATTGGCCGAAATCGTGCGCCAGCACGACGCTGTGGCGGCACATCTCGATAAATTGCGGAAAAAATTCGCCGAGGCAAAGGCTGCCGCGGCGGAATTGATTAAAAACAACAAGGCCATGGCCGGCCAGATCGCTAAAATCCAGTTGGATGCGACCCGGCGCATAGATGAGCGCACCCGCGCCATGGCGCAATCTGCCAACGGGGAAAATTAACGGCGTGGGCATCTACGACCGCGACTACTACCGCCGACCTCAGCCCGGTTTCTCGCTGCGCATGCCGCAGTCGATGGTCGTTACGCTGATTATCATCAACGCGGCCCTGTACCTGATCGACGGCCTGTTTTTTCAACGCGATCACGCCCTAACGGAAAATCTTGCGCTTACAAGCGAAACGCTCCGGTGCCCCTGGCTGTGGTGGCAATTCATCACTTGCGGATTTGTTCACGATCCGCACTCGGTAATGCATATCATCGCGAATATGGCGGGGCTGTGGTTCCTTGGCCGGGAAGTCGAACATCTTTACGGCAGCAAGGAATTTCTCCGTATTTATTTGGTAATGCTGCTGTTGGGCTCTCTTTGTTTTGCCCTGGGCTCCGCCGCCTCTAGTGCGATTACACATCAAGAATCGCATTATTCGCTCCTGGGCGCATCTGGCGCGGTCTCGGGAGTGACGATCCTCTTCGTGCTGAATTTTCCCAATACCACCCTCATGCTCTTTCCCATTCCCATTCCCGTCAAAGCCTGGGTAATCGGCGTCTTATTAGTCGTGTATAACCTGTTCGGCACAATTGCCCAATCCGGCAACGTGGCATTCGGCGTTCATCTGGCCGGCATTGTTTTTGCCTGGCTGTATTTTCAGCGGCGCTGGAACCTGGGCAGCTTTTTTAAAAATATCTTCCACAAACCGAAGTTTTTCTCCCGCCAAAAATTCCGCATCCATAAACCCGACGAAGAATCGGAAGAACCGGATCTAAACGCCGAAGTCGATCGCATCCTGGAAAAAATCTCCCGCGAAGGCGAAGGCAGCCTCACGCGAAAAGAACGCCGTACCCTGGAAACTGCCAGCAAGCAATATCAAAACCGGCGGCAATAGAAAAGTGGACGCTGGACAGTTAGGGCTGGGCAGTTAGGGGGTGGGCAGTTTACTGCCCACTTACACTGCCCACTTACTGAGAACTGAAAACTCATTCAAACCGCTTGCGGTTTCGCGAATAAGTACTATTGCCCGGCGGATCTTTGGCGGCCCGAGAACTCCCTTCCGTGGCCAACAATTCCTCGATCATGCCCTGTGTGTCGTTGGCCGCATTCGCCAGCCGCATCAGCCACATCGAGCAGAACAACCCGGTCGAATCGAAAAGTTCCGGTTGGAAACAAGAAAGGATGCTCGATGCGATCCGTCCGTTCAGATCGGCGTTTGGACTCTGCTGGGCCATGCCCTGCTGAAACGCCGCCTTGATGGAGGCAAGCACAAGCGGCCAGGCCTGTCGCCCGCCCGGATGCCGGCACTGATAATGCAAATCTTGGGAAAAATCCATCGCCCGCCGCTGGTCCACGGCAAACTGGCAGCAGTCGTGTAATCCGGCCAAATATCCGATCAGCATGTCGGTCCAGCGTTCGCTGCGGCGCCGCAAATGATTCAGTTTCATGGCCTCTTCGGAGTTCACGCCCGGCCCGCCGACCAGCAGCGTCAACACGCGATGCCGGGCGTCCGCGTGGCCCAGCAATACGCTGCGGGCGATAGGCCCCGCGTCTTCGCCGCCGTGTTGCCTGTCGTGTGCGCATACCACGGCCGTCCACACTCGAGTGAGCATCTCGCCGGTGATGATTTCCTCCAACGTGCCGCGGACTTGCGGCCATTGTGTTTTATGCCACTTGGCATCGGCAGCCTTGGCGATGAATTCCCGCAGGCAGAATCCCCAACGATCCAGGCGGATTTTCGAGGCCATCCAATACTCCTCCATCCCGGCCGCCGACAAACGCTCCGCGCCGCGGACCAGCACCGGACCGTGTGCCGAAACAATCGCCGACAGTTCGACTAATTCGCGTGCGTGCATGAAAGGAAACAGGGTTCAGGGGTCAGTTATCGGGGGTCAGAGTTCAGAGGGTCGGAATTCAGGGTTCAGTGGTCGGGGGACAGCGTATGTTGTTTAACACGAAACCGTAAGCGGTTTTCCCTTTCTATCGCCTATCCTTATTTTCATCCTTCATCCCTCATCCTTCATCCTTTCAAAGTCCCGGGAGAGCCCGAGGGGACCAAGGCTCTCCCGGTGTTAGTTTCCGCGGAAATACACGGGTGCAAACAAGATGCCGAAGCGGCAGGACACGGGCGGCTCATGAATTAGCATCGCCGCAAGTATTGTCGCATAATGATGTTATGTCGATTAGCCGGTTTTTATAAGAAGCGGCCTTTCCCGGCCGATGTTGCTTTACATCAACGCCTTCTGCACACCATCGGCCACATAGGGCTTAGGCAATGCTAATCGTCATTCACCGTCGAGTTCACGCTAAATACTCAAATATCCGATGGATTTGCCTGGATGCTTCGCCAAAGTTCCGAGAATTTATCGCGTACAAATGGATTTAATTGTTCGCGGAACTCCATCGGCAAATTAAGGATGCGGATTAACTCTTGCACGTCGGCCAGGTCTTTCAGCCGTGCGGCGTTGGTCATTCCGGAAGCAAGTTTCAATTCGATCAAGGCCGGCAAGGCAAGCCAGCGGATGCCGTCCTTTTCGACAGAGGTTGCTTCGGGTTCGGGAAAGGCCACCGGCTTGGGTTTGCCGTCGCCCGGATAATCGCCGGTAACGAGAAATTCAATCCGCACTCCGCTTTCCGCATCCCTTAAGTTCTTGCTCCCGGAAAATAGCGGAATATATCCCAAGCCTTCTAATCTTTGGTGTATTTCCTTCAGATCGTCAGGGCGAACAAGAATATCCACGTCTTCCGTGAACCGCCGCAGGCCGTGAAAGAACAACGCCATCCCGCCCGCTACGGCATAAGGGATTTTCAACTCCACAAGCCGCCGGGTAATTTTCTCCAAGGTCAGATTGACCGCGCTTTTGCCTTCAAAGTGCATGCTCCCCTCCTGCAATGCCCACTGCAAATCACTGTTCAGGTGTTGTTCATAAATTGGAGACATTTAAATTCAAATAATAAAGGAAATAATCTTTCGCAATCAGATCATTGTTTTTACCATTTTCCATCACAAGAGAGCAATAGCGACACTTCTCCCGGAGATTCCGCCAACCATTGGAATCCTTTTAATTCCTTGGTAAACGGTTCGATCAATCCTTTAATATTGTCCCAAGTTCCCGCCGTGAAACCACACTCGAAATTGTTTTCGTCTTTCCCCTTTTTTCTAACAACCGCTTGATCCCGACTTTGCAGGAAAAGCGTTAGATGGCATTTTCCGATCGTCTCCACCCATGGCAAATCGTGGATTTCAATCCGTTGATTATTTCCGCAAGCTAATTGCTTTATTATATTACAAAATTGTGCGGCTTCGGCAATTGTAAAGTCATATAAACGTATTAAGGGGCAATCGGATGATCCCTCTTGAAGGTATTCCAATTTCAGTAATTGCACTCCTTAATAACATGTTACTTCTGTTTTTTATGCCGTCATTTCAGCATCTTTTTCATGGCTTCTTTCGCCGCGGCGAAGGCTTCGCCGAGTTTTTCCGGCGATTTTCCGCCGGCTTGGGCCATGTCCGGACGTCCGCCGCCGCTGCCGCCGACAATGCTCGACGCCACGCGGACCCAGGCCACCGCGTCGAGGCCTTTTGCGACCAGGTCCTTTGTGAGTCCGGCGATCAGCGTTACCTTCTTTTCTTCAGCCTGTGCATTGCCTAGCATAACGGCCAGCGAAGCGTTCTTGCGACGCAGCAGATCGATCATTTGCCGCATCTCAGCAGGACCGCCGGGCACTTCGGCCGTAATCACCTTCACGCCGGCTATTTCCTCGGCCTGGGCCAGAAGTTGATCGACGCCCGCGCCTTCGACCTTTGGTCCGGCGGCCTTCTTTTTCAGATCCCGCAGTTCTTTTCCGATTGATTCCAGTCGTTCGGGCAGCGTTTCAGTCGGAACTTTAAGTATCCCAGCGGATCGGGCAAGGATGGATTGCGTACGCTGGATGAATTCCAATGCCCCGCGCCCGGTAAGGGCGGTAATTCGCCGCGTGCCGGCGGCCACGCTCTCTTCGCCGATGATCTTGAACAATCCGATCTTTCCGGTGTTGTCCAGATGCATGCCGCCGCAAAGTTCCTTGCTGAAATCGCCGGCCGAAACCACGCGCACCACGTCGGGATACTTTTCGCCAAAAAGCATCATGGCCCCTGTTTTTCGGGCCTGGGCTATGGGCAGATTTTCCCAACTGATGGGCAAGCCGGCCATGATCTTGTCGTTCACTTCCATCTCGATTCGCTGCAACTCCTCCAAACTCACCGCCGAGGGATTGGCGAAATCGAAACGTAAAAGATCGTTATCCACCTTCGAGCCTTGTTGCATGGCGTGTTCGCCCAGATGTTTGCGCAATGCGTAGTGCAGCAGATGCGTGGCGGAATGCGCCCGTCGGATGCCTTGCCTGCGCGCATCATCAACCCGGGCCGAGGCGACCGCCCCCAGTTCCACTTGTCCTTCGCGCAGATGGCCGGCGTGCAGGATGAAAGCCCCTTCGACCTGAGCGTCGATCACTTCAAAGTGAAAATGCTCGCCGTCGATTTCGCCCACGTCGCCCACTTGTCCGCCCATCTCGCCGTAAAAAGGCGTCTTGTCGAGCACCAGCACGATCGGCCGGTCATGGTCCAGTTCGTCGATCCGGTCGCAAAGTTGCTCGTTGGATATAATGCCCAACACCTTCGCGCAGCGGACCTCGTCGGTTTCGTAGCCCAGGAACGTGCTGCCGTGCACAGCCTTTTTCAGGGCTTCCAGCGGATCGTGTTTGAAAAGCTGGACTTTTTCCGTGGGTCCGGAAATATCGCCGTGCTTTTTCATCTCTTCCTGGAACCCGGGCCAATCGAAGGTGAAATTCCGCTCGGCCGCTAGCGTTTCAAACAACTCCGGCGGGAAACCGTGGGTTTGGAACATGTCGGCAGCCTCGGCGCCGGACACCGTGCCGCGATGCTCGCCGCGCATCTGCTTGAAAATGCGTTCGATGCGGTCCAATCCCACGTCGATGGTCGAAAGAAAATGGGCCTCCTCCTTTTCGATCACGTTGGAGACCTTGGCCACGGTTTCGGTCAGCTCTGGATACGGCTGCTTCATCAACTCGGCCACCGTGCCCACGAGTTTGTGCAAAAACGGCTCGCGCATGCCCATCTGATGCCCGTCCAACACCGCCCGGCGCAACAGCCGCTTGATGACGTATTTTTCCTTGTTCGGCCCCGGAATCACGTTCTCGTGGATGGCAAACGCGCAGGCGCGGACGTGATCGGCGATCCGCCGCAAGCGCCGGCCGGTTTCGCTTTCAGGCTGATAACGGAGGCGGCACACCTCGCCGGCCGCCTCGACCAGGGGCCGGAGGATGTCGATGTGGAAATTCGTATTCACGCCCTGCAATACCGCCGCGGTACGCTCCAGGCCCATGCCGGTGTCGATGTTGCGGCTTGGCAGCGGGCGGAGATTGTTGGGCGGTTCGCCAACGCGGTTGAACTGCGTGAACACGAGGTTCCAAATCTCCACCGAGCCGAACTCGGTTTGATAATAAATTTCGCTGCACGGCCCGCACACTCCGTCGGGGCCCTGGCTGGGGGCGTTCGCCGGCCAGAAATTTTCGTCTTCGCCCAGGCGTTGCAGCCGTTCGGGCGGAAGGCGGATATCGTCAATCCAGATGCCCGCCGCTTCGTCGTCATCCAGGTACACCGTGGCCGAAATGCGATTGGGATCCAGGGCGAGCCACTTCTTATCGGTCAAAAACTCCCAGGCCCAATGTATCGCATCGCGTTTGAAATAATCGCCGAAGCTGAAATTGCCCAGCATCTCGAAAAACGTGTGGTGGTAGGCCGTGCGTCCCACGTTGTCGATATCGCCGGTCCGCAGGCATTTTTGGCAGGTCGTGGCCCGGGTGAAATCCAGCTTGCACCGGCCCAAAAAATGATCCTTAAACTGGTTCATTCCCGCCGGCGTAAACAGCACCGACGGATCCCACCGCGGCACCAGCACGTCGCTAGGCCGCCGCGTGCAGCCCTTTGACTCGAAAAAGACAAGATATTTTTCGCGTAATTCGTTGGTTTTCATGTGATTAGGTTTGCCAATGGGATTAGGTTCAAAATAATAGTCCCCTCTCCCTCCGGGAGAGGGCTAGGGTGAGGGTGAAGGATGGAAAAATTGGGGTGACATGGGCATCATGTCCGCCCTTTTCTACAATCGAATCCCTAATCATAACGAGACAATACATAAGTGAAAAGCCGGAATGTGCCGGAGTATGCGATCAAGCATGGCACCCCTTGATGGCAGGGTGGGACAACGCCCCGCCATTCGGCTCTTGTGCTTCTAAAAAATTTTCCAAAAAATCCACTTGACAGATTTAAGCCAATCGGCTAAAAAGTTTAGCGGCGTGGTTAAAAGCGAGTTATAAAGGTTAATACATATTGATGAAAGGAGGATCCCTTGAATAATAAAAAACTCTTTGGTGAAACACTTCGTCGTCTTAGGCGGGCCAAAGAGATGACCTTGGCGGAGGTTGCTGACACAATTCGTTGTAGCATCGTATTTATCAGCGATGTGGAAAGAGGGCGAAGGAATCCACCAAGTCCCGAGAAGATTAGGAAGCTTCTCGTCAAAATGGGCGAGGAGAACCGATTGTCAGAAATGTTAATCCTGGCGGCCCGCTCTCGACAGTCAATAGAAATCTCGGTCAAAGACAAGGATGACCACGTGGCAGATATGCTTGTTGCGTTAGCCCGACGATGCGATGAGGACAGCCTAGATGACGAAGTCGTTATGAGAATAAAGGAAATTTTGGAACAGGAGAGGAACGAATGACTCTCTACGTACCGGCTGTTGCACCGATGTCAAGACAGAAAATTGAAGAAGAAGCTTTAGCGATTATATCTCGATACTACCCAAAACTACTCAGAAAACCTGGACCTTTTCCCGTCCTTGCTTTTTTCGATTTAATACGTGAAGAATTTGGCTTAGATCCTGGCGTCGAAGAACTATCGGATGGGGTTGAAGGAATGACTTTTCCTAATGGCTGTGTCCTGGTATGTGAGGAAACTTATCGAGGAGCATCTGAGGAGCAGGGGCGACCAAGATTTACAATTCCTCATGAATGCTACCACGGGATAAAGCATAAGGACCAGATTAGGAAAGCCTTGATGGACACAGGCGAGCTTGTGATTTATCGAAGACAGCTAATTAAACCTTTTGTTGATCCAGAATGGCAGGCCAATGCTTTTGCGGCAGCAGTGTTAATGCCAGAGCCAATGGTTCGAATGCTTGCTGCAAAAAATGAAGGGATGCAGCTTCTTGATTTAATGATCAAAATATTCAAAGTATCACCAAAGGCAGCGGAGGTACGCTTGGAAAAGCTCAGAATATAAAAAGTAAAAAAAGCCGGTTCACGGCGATGTTTGACGACAACTGTGAACCGGCTCGTTTATGACCGGCGAGAATACCCCACCGGCCAGCTATGTATTATAGCTTTTCTCGCGGCCAATTACAATAGATAGGGCTGGTGGCGGCTGCGGTGCCGTTGTTCCGCCTGGAGGCCATAATATGGCTCTTGAATTGTTTGTAGATGTAAAAAACCAGAGAATGGAAGAAGGATTGGCTAAATTTACTGCGGTAATTATAGTCAACAACCACTCTGGTAGAGACGTGGCTGTGAGTCAGATGATGTTTCATCTAGAACTCTTTAACCGCCGTGGAATTCACTGTCGGTTGGAGGATAATCGCGATCCAAAAATTAAGGATTGCATGCTCCTCCGTGATGGCACGTCATCACCTCCTTATGAGATCGAATGTATGTCACCTGATGTAAATCATCCTAATATGATTTACCGTTTGTTCGTTCGCTTTTTAGGAACGGAAGGGCAAGACTTATTTACTTTTTAATTTTATTATTGAATAGTAAATATCTTACCAGCATGACCCCGCTCTTTTCAAAAGAGCGGGGTTTTTAATACATAAAAATATCATATAGAAATTCCACATGATCACACATCTCTGCCGCATCGAGGACTTGGCAAAGAAGCATATTCACGTACCAACGGCTACCCGCCCTTTCGTCCTTCGTGGATGAATCCGATAATTTCCTCGGTAGTGATGGGCAGGTTCAGGCCGGGGATGTTGAGCGGGGAGTCGGGAATGTTTTCGGGACGGAGGATGAAGGTTTTGCCGTCTTTTTGGCGGATGCCAACCGCACCTTCCTTCTGGGCCTCGCCAAGAAGTAATTCCAGATTCTGTTGTGCTTCGTTATCGGTAAAAACCTTCATGATTTAATCTCCAAAACATTCACGAAAGCTTGTTTGGCGGCGTGAATTAAGCCGCCGTCCAGAGCAAGTAAAGGATATTTTCTTTCAAGGGCCGCAAGGATGATATAGGCGTCATAGGCATAGATGCCAAGTTTCGCGGCCAACTCGATGGCCAGCGTCAAATCCACGTCGATATATTGCAGGGGTATCCGCCGATAAATTTCGATCGCCCGTTGAGCAAAGGCAAGTTCTATGCGATTTCGTTTAAGCATTGCGGAAAAAGCGTTTCCTATTTCCCATGGAACCGACATAGGGACATACAACGTCGATCCACGCGTTATCTCAATTAAAGCCGGTTTCTCGGGTTCATTGGCGATTACCGCAATGATCGACGATGTATCGATAATGATATTCATCTGTAAGTGACTCCCAAAACCCCATTATATTATATGTTAAAGCGGGGGAGATTGGGATAGGAGAATTCAAGATGATTTCGTGGTTAAGAAAATTTTCTTTTTCATACTAGCGGATTCACCACGCGCACTTTATTATAAACCGCGCCGTTTGGAAAATCCTCGGAATACAATTGATCGCACTGGGCTTCTTCGGCGGCGGCGAGGAGAATGGCGTCCCAAAAATGAATTTTATATTGTTTTAAGATTTCTACTCCTTGGCGGACCAGTTTGGGAGTTACTTGAACAACCTCAAGAGATTCCAATATGATCAATTCACGAATCACCGTCTCAGCGGTGTGATGAAGTTTTGTTAGGGCAACGGATGCAAATTCTTGCAAAACCTGAGTGGAAACAACACCTGTTCGGCGATGAATAATCGACCGAACCAGATCATGGGCTTTGGCTTGCTTTTGCGGATCGCGCAGATCAAAAACATAAACGAGGATGTTGGTATCTAAAAATATTCTACTCACCTTTTCCGCCTCGCTCATGGATTTCCTCGCGATTGAAACGCCAGCCCTTTTCTGGATAACATGCGTTTTTGCGGACTAATTCATCGAACTGCTCAACTAATTTTTCTCGATCTTGGAGTTCTACTAATTCAACGAGGTAATCGCGGATAAGTTGGTTTATTGTCTTGTTATGCTCTTTGGCATAGCTCCGGGCCTTGGCAATAACCTCGTCGTCCGCCGATAGCGTAATGTTTTTCATCATAATAGTCTCCTAATGTGTACACATAACTGTGTGCACATATAAGTGTACACATATTATTTGAATCTATCAAGTGTGTTTTTCATAAATGTGACTGCCTCCGGATTGATATTGCGGCAATTCCGGGGCGGAAAAGACCCCAGGGAATACTCTCACCCAAGGCTAAATATGGTCATTTCAGTGTATTTTGTGCCGGGACTTTAAAACCCCCATTGTTTTGATAAGATGATCCGGCGGCATGGGGAAACCAAGTGAAATTCTTGCCAAGGGCTATTGCGGGCGAAAAGGCAAACCGATATACTGTTCATACGTACACATAATCCCATCCAATTTAATCTAAAAGAGATACAAACATGGCCAAAAAAGCAGCACAACAAGGTAAATCGGCCGCTAAAACGGCGGCGGGCAAGGACGGCGTCAGTTCGTTCTTCGAAGCCCATCCCAGGCTTAAGGACACGGTCGCCCAGATCGAAAAGGAATTCGGCGAAGGGGCCATCATGCCGCTGGGGGTCGATCGCTCCGGGCCGATCGCCGGCATTCCCACCGGCAGCCTTTCCTTGGATATCGCACTTGGCGGACAGGGCATTCCCTCGGGCCGAGTGGTGGAAATTTTCGGGCCGGAGTCCAGCGGCAAGACCACCTTGGCTTTGCACGTCATAGCCAGCGCCCAGAAACGGGGCGGTATTGCGGCCTTTATCGACGCCGAACACGCCTTGGATCCCAGTTGGGCGAAAAAACTCGGCGTGGAACTGGAAACCCTTTTGGTATCCCAGCCCGGCAGCGGCGAAGAGGCCATGCAAATCACCGAGATGCTGATCCGCTCGAACGCCGTGGACGTGATCGTGATCGACTCGGTGGCCGCCTTGGTGCCCAAAAAGGAACTGGAAGGCGAGATCGGCGACCAACACGTGGGCCTGCAAGCCCGGCTCATGAGCCAGTCGATGCGCAAGCTTACCGGGGCCATATCAAAAAGCAAGACGGCCGTGATTTTCATCAACCAGATCCGGGAAAAAATCGGCGTGATGTTCGGCAATCCGGAGACCACGCCCGGCGGCCGGGCATTGAAATTCTACAGTTCCTGCCGCATCGACGTGCGCCGCATCGGGCAGATCAAGGAAGGCGAGGAGGTGATCGGCCAGCGTGTTCGGGCGAAGGTGGTTAAAAACAAGGTCGCCCCGCCCTTCCGCGTGGCCGAATTCGACATGATGCACGCCAATGGCATCAGTTACGAAGGCGACATCCTGGACCTGGCCATGAGCAACAAACTTGTGGCCCGAACCGGCACATGGTTCCGCTACGGCGAGATGCAACTTGGCCAAGGCCGGGAAAAAGCCCGGGAATTCTTGCGCGAAAATCCCAAACTGACCGAAGAGCTGCGCGAAAAAATCCTTACAAGCGGCGATCTTTCCCCAGCCGCTTCCGTCGTTTCCGCCGCCGACGCGGAGAATGTGGTAGAATAAAGGGGTAGTGGACGGTGGGCAGTGGACAGTGAGATTGCTTATTGAATCTCAGATAAACGATGTGGCATG
>JBEKGL010000055.1:0-12257 GCA_050012815.1 Thermoguttaceae bacterium | reverse complement strand
TTTATCAAGTGCGGTTTGAGCTCGGCGGACGGCCTCGGCGGCCCAGGGTTTGTGGGAGTAGAGTTCGATTGCCGCGCGATACATGGCCTGTGCGCTTTTCGGATCGGTTGCCAACAGGGCGTCGGCCTGGTCCAGGTGTTTTTGGATGATTTCGAGCTGTTCCGGGGCGAATGTCTCGACATTCTTTTTTAATTGTTGCAGGCGGCGGCGGGCAAGGGTTAGACAATCGCCGTTGGGACCGGCCGTTTCGGCGGAAGAATGATACAGATCCACCAGCGCCTGGAGTTTGGCGATGCACTGTTCGGTGCTGAAGCGTTCATAGCCGATGGCTTCGAGATACGCGCGTTCGATGGGCAGGAGATTATCGGCGCTGGCCCAACCGTTGTCCATCTGATCGAATTTGTGCTGTAGCTTATCTAGATCGATTTCATGTTGATATTTGCGGAGCTTGGACGCCCGGAGATCGCCGGGATATTGCTCCAGAAACACTTGGATGTCGTCTTCGGCTTGGCGCAGGGATTCGATTTTTTCGTCCTCTGTGCGGGCGGCGATGCGTCCGTATAGCGAATCGACGCTGGGCGGCTGGAGGAAATACCAGACGGCGAAACCCACCAGGAGCAATCCGGCCGCCAAAACCCAGGTTTGCAGCGAGATAACGGCGGATTTTGATTCCTCGAATTCCTCCCGGCCGAGTTCTTCCTCGCTAACAGGCACGAAACGGCCGGTGGATTTGGGTTCCGTGACGGAGGCATTTGTTTGCGAAGGCAGGACCGTCGCGGCCGCGGTTTCGGGAAGATCGGCCGGCACTTGGGGACCGGATGGAGCGGACGGGTGTTGGGCGGAAGGGGCGAATACCTGCGTGTCCGGGAGTACCGCGTCTTGCGCCGGGCCGTTTTCCACGGCCGGCAATGTAACGGCCGTGGTATCCGGCCCAAGCGCATGGTCCGAAGGCGGCTGGGATTGATAATAGGAAGCGTCGGCCTGCATGGTCACGGAGGGCGAGGGCAGGGCGTGTTGCATGGCCTCGAGACATCGGCCAAGGATAGTGGCGTTGGGAATCCGCCGGGCTGGATCTTTTTCCAGTAATTGAATGATGATGTGTTCGAGTTCCTCGGGAACTTCGTTGTTGTGGCGGCGGAGAGGCTCGGGCTTTTCGAACTGTTGCTTATAAAGGACTTCGCCCAGCGAGCCGCCGCGAAAAACCGGCCGCCGCGCCAATAGCACGTACATCACGGCCCCAAGACTGTATAGATCGGTTCGCTGATCGATCGCTTTGCCGGCCGCTTGCTCCGGGGCCATGTATTCGGCGGTGCCCAGGACCGAACCGGCGCTAGTAAGGCGCGTATTGCCGAATAGCCGGGCGATGCCGAAGTCGGATAGCTTTACCTGCCCATTGGATGCCAAAAGCAGGTTGCCCGGTTTTATGTCGCGATGGATCACGCCGCGGTCGTGTGCGTGGCGGAGCGCGCGGCATATTTCGATTACTATGCGGACGACTTCCCGCCAATCGAAGCGTCGGCCGCGGCCGAGTTCTTCCTCCAGGCTGTTGCCGTCAATCAGTTCCATGGCGTAGAACAGTCGGTCGTCCTCTTCGCCGAACCCGAAGAGTTTGACGATGTTGGGATGGTTCAGCTTGCGCAGGGTTTCGATTTCGGCCTCGAAGCGGCCGCGAAAACCTTCCTCCTCGGCCAGGGCCGCCGAGAGCAGTTTGACCGCGGCCGGCTCGCCTGTTTCCAGATTGACTGCTTCGTAGACGGTACCCATGCCGCCCCGCCCGAGCTTCCCCACGATCTGATAAGGTCCGAGTCGTTCGATCTGCATGTAAAAAGTCCCAAGTTGGCTGATACCTCCATCCTATCGCGCAGAAGAGATAACCGCCAGAGGGAGGGGCGAGGTAAAAGGTTCAGGGGGCAGGATTCAGGATTCAGGGTTCAGGGTTCAGGAGGCCGGACATTCTTGTCCGGCTCGGGATTCAGCCCAAACAAATTGAAAAATTGGGTATAATCAATTATAAAAGCGCGACCATCGGTCGCGTCTCTATAATTTAAGCATGTGATATATTTTAAGCACACAATATAGTTAATATGTTATCGGGCATTTTAAACATCAATAAACCTGTTGGCATGACCTCGCGGGATGCGGTGGATATTGTCCAGCGCCTGATCCGGCCGGCCAAGGTCGGACATGCGGGCACGCTCGATCCGTTGGCCACCGGCGTGCTGGTGGTATGCGTGGGATCGGCCACCAGATTGATCGAGTACGTGCAGCGGATGCCGAAATCGTATATCGGCACATTTCTTTTGGGGCGGTGGAGCGAAACCGAGGATATCGAAGGCCGGGTCGTGGAGATGTCCGATCCGCCCGTGCCCGCCTTGGAGGAAATCACTCTCGCGGCAAAAAAACTTGAGGGCAATATACTGCAACGGCCGCCGGCGTTCTCGGCGCTTAAGATCAACGGCCGCCGGGCGTACAAGATGGCGCGGAATGGAGAGCGGGTAGAATTGCAGCCCAGGCCGGTGACCGTACATCGCATCGCGGCGCGGTCGTACGAATATCCGCGATTGACGCTGGAAGTGGATTGCGGCGGCGGAACGTACATCCGCTCGTTGGGCCGGGATCTGGCGGAATCGCTGGGGACCCGTGCGGTGATGTCGGCGCTGGTGCGGACCGCGATCGGCAAGTTCGGCCTGGACACGGCCCAAGACCCCGGCATACTGAGCAAGGAAAACATTTCCGGCCGCCTCTTGCCCATGATTTCCGCAGTGGATTATATGCCGCGATTGGAACTTTCTGCCGAGGAAATAACACAGGTGCGCAGCGGGCGGTTTATCGGCAACCGATTTGACGGCGGCGATGCTCTCGAACTCTCAGCGGTTGACGGCGATGGAAAACTAGTTGCGATTCTCAGGCCGATCAACGGAAATTTTCTAAGACCCACGAAAAATTTTGCATAGGATTGAGTAAATCTATCGTTAATTAATTCATCCTTCATCTTTCATCCCTCATCCTTTGTTATGACATTGCCCATTCGCACGCTTCCGATTGTCGAAAGCTGGTCCTGCCGGGGTTGCGGATTTTGCTGCCGCGGCACGAAGTTCAAACTCAGCGATGAGGATCTAAAAAGAGTCCGCTCTCAGGAGTGGGAAAAACATCCCGATTTTCAGGGCGTGCCGATCGTCACGCGGCACGGTCGGCTGAGGAAGTATTATCAACTGGGCAAGCGGCCGGACGGGGCCTGCGTTTTTTTGACCGAAGACAACCTCTGCCGCATACATCGCGATTTGGGCGAATCGGCCAAGCCCCTGGTGTGCCGCCAGTTTCCCTTTCAGTTGGTGCCTTTAAAGGATTATGCTTATGTCACCTTGGCGCAATACTGCCCGTCGGTAGCGGCCGAGATGGGCCGGCCGCTGGAGGAACATCTGCCGTACGTCGTCCAATTGGCCGAGGAAGGCAAATTAACGATCAAGCCCATCAAGCTGCCGGCGATATTTCCGGGCTGTTTGCGCCCTTGGGACGATTTGCTTATGGTTGCCGGCTGCCTGGACCGGCTGATGCACGACGAGCGTTATCCGTTGGCGCGGCGGTTGGCGCACGGACTGCAATTTTGCGATCTCATCGAGCGGAGCCGGCTGAGTGGTATCGGCGGCGATGGACTTGCGCCGTTTCTGGATAAGCTGGCGGCCGCGGCGGCGTCGGAGGAAAAAAGCGGAGAGATATTCAGCCGGCCGCGACGCCCGGAACGGATTGCTCGGTTATTGTTCAGGCAGATATTATTCGAATACCTGCGATTGCATCCGGATTATCATGCCCGGGCCACGTGGGGCGAGCGGTGGCGGATTATCCGGGGCGCCATGACCTTTGCCCGGGGTAAAGGCCGGTTGAAGTTTGTCGAGGAATTTTTTCCGGCCACGACCTTTGCGTCCCTGGAGCAACCCGTGGGCGAATTGGCGGAAGACGTTTTACGCCAGATCAACCGATTTTATGAAAAGGCGACGGCGGCAAAACAATATCTGCTTTTGGGCAATGCGAGTTGGACGCTGGTCGATGGGTTTCGCACGATGGCGGTTTCGCACGCCGCCGCCTTATGGCTTTTACGCTTGACCCGCGGCAATCGGCAACCGGCATTGGAAGACGTTTTCAAGGTTCTAAGAACGATTGACCGGGGCCTAGGGTACGACGGCCTGCTCGGTCATCGGCATCGACGCCGGGTGGCCTTTTTGAACCGGCTGGGGGAACTGTCAAGACTGTTGGCGTGGTATGCGCAATGAGGGAATTCAAGGCGACGGGGGAAGGGATTTAGAAGGTGGTTGTTCGCCCGGCCCGTCTGACAGGCTGGAGCGGTAGGAATTCAGCCAATCTTCAATTTGCCCGGCCAACGCCGTTTGCCCCTGAGAGCGGGCGAGTTCCAAGGCCTTCTCAAAGTGTTCGATCGCCTGTGTGGATTGGCCTATTTCTTTAAATGCCTTGCCCAGATTGAACTGGGCGTCTAAAAAATCGGGAGCAAGCGCCAAAGCCGCTTCGTATTGTTCGATTGCCTCCCCAGGCCGGCCTGCCCGGGCCAATGCCACGCCCAGATTATTGCGGGCCTCGAGATAGTCGGATTTGACGGATAATGCCTGCCGGAAATAGTCGATTGCCTCTTGCAACCGGCCGTCTTCAAGCGATACGTTTCCCAGGTGATAATGAGCTTCGGGATCGTGGGGATTCAGCCGCAGGGCCTGATGAAAATGTCCGATGGCCTCTTGGCGCCGATCGGTATGGATCAATGCGGCGCCCAGATTGTTGTGGACTTGAGGGTAATCGGGATTGAGTTGCAGAGACAGTTGAAAATGTTCAAGGGCCTTTTGCGGAAAACCTTGTTGCGACAACGCGATGCCCAGGTTGTTGTGGGCCATCCAGGAGTTGGGATTTTTTTCCAATGTAGCATTAAGCAGTGTAATTTCGTCGCGATATAGTTCGCTTTGCCGCCAAGTCATTAGCGCGATGATTCCCACCGCCGCGACTGCGAGAATGGTTGCCGCCCGGTAGGCTCCGTTCCGCGCCCGGCGACGCCATAGGCTGAAGCCCGCCGAGAGCAGTGCAATCACCGGGACAAGAGCAACGTGCTGATAATGGTCGGCCACCAAGGAGTAGCGCATAAAGAATACGTCGGTCAATCCCATTACCGGCACAAGCGCAACGCAGAAGGACACCCAGGCAATAAAAAACGGCCTGCTCCAGGTTTTTTCGAATCGCCACAGAACCGCCGTGACCAACACCGCCGCCGACAGGGACAGCCACCATAGCGGATCGCCGGCCTCGATGCGCCACTGTGGATATATGAAAGCCAGGTTCAAAGGCACAAGGGCCTTGTAAAGGTAGAACCACGCCACTCCGCCCGCGCCCAGCAGCCGTTCCATGAAACCGGCATTTCGGATAACTTCTCCCGAACCGTGCGTTTGGAACCAGACGTTCACTCCGGTCAACGCCGCGGCAACCAGGAAAAACGGCGCGATTTTTATTAAGTCCCGTTTCGTCAGAGGACGCAACCACCAAATAATCGCCAACAGCAATACCGGCAAAACCACCACCGATCCTTTGCTGAGCATGGCCAACACGAACGCCGAAAAACTCAGCCAATACCATGCGGATCCAGAGTTGACGACCGGGGAGCCGCTTGCGGTTTCGCGAAGAACTTGTCGCCGGCATGAATTTGTTGGAACAGTCGCCAGATACGCGGGCGCCATGCCCGCGCTTGTCGTGGGCATGTCGGCCTTCAGATACCACAGAATCGACAACAGGAAGAACAGCATGGCCATCAGATTTTTTCGCTGCGCGATCCAGGCCACCGACTCCACGTTCACCGGATGCAGGGCGAAGATCAGGGCCGCCAAGAAAGCGCCGGGAATCGACAACTTCCGCAAGATGATCCATATCAGCAATGATTCGATGACGTGTAAGATGAGGTTGGTGATATGAGCCCCCGAGGAGTTCATTCCCCACAGCCGCCACTCGATCCAAAACGTGGTATTGGTAACCGGCCAGAAGTCCGGCGTTTCAGTGGTGCACCAAAATCGGTACAGGCCGTCCGGGGCCTTGATGAGGTTGTTATCCGTCAGGAGTTGATGGTCGTCCCAGATGAATCCGCCGCTTAATGCAGGTAGGTAAACGAAGAAAGCGGCAACCGCGATCAACGCTGCTCCCGCCGGCGCGCCCAGCAACAACGCCGACGTGAAATAATTCCCCGACCGGCCCCGGGGAGCGCGTTTATCAAAAGATTTCTTGCGTTTGGACATAAATGGATTGTCTCTGACATAGACAGGCAAGAATGCCTGTCCTCCTGTTTGAAAATGCCTGTCCTCCTGTTTGAAAATGTCTGCCCTCCTGTTTGAATCGGTCAGGATCGGGCCAGTTTGCGCAAGACGGTCTGCAATATGCCGCCGTTGCGATAATAATCGAGTTCCACCGGCGTGTCGATGCGGACTTTTACGGAAAATTCTTTGACCGAGCCGGCGGCGCCGGCGGCGCGAATCGTTAGTTCACAGCCGGGCCGAATCACCTCGGACAGATCCGGGATGTCAAAATTTTCCTCGCCGCTAAGGCCGAGCGTTTCCCAGGATTTGCCCGGGGTGAATTGCAGGGGCAGCACTCCCATGCCCACCAGGTTGCTGCGGTGAATTCGCTCGAAGCTCGAGGCGATGACCGCGCGCACGCCGAGCAGATGCGTGCCCTTGGCGGCCCAATCGCGGCTGCTGCCCGAGCCGTACTCGGCACCGGCCAGGATAATAAGCGGCACGCCTTGGGCTTTGTATTTCATGGCCGCGTCGTAAATGGTCATCAGCTCGCCGTCGGGCAGATGGCGGGTAACGCCGCCCTCGGCGCCGGGCGCGAGAAAATTGCGGATGCGGATGTTGGCCAGCGTGCCGCGCGTCATCACCCGGTCGTTGCCGCGGCGGGCGCCGTAACTGTTAAAATCGACCGGAGAAACGCCGTGCTCGATCAAATATTTTCCGGCCGGACTTTTGGAGGAGATAAAACCGGCCGGCGAAATGTGATCGGTGGTCACCGAATCGCCCAATACGGCCAACGCCCGGGCATGAAGGATCGGTTGGATAGGCTCAGGCTCGATGCCCAGATCGAGCAGGAACGGCGGCTCTTGGATGTAGGTGTTTTTATCGTCCCAAGGGAACAATTCACTTTCGGCCGCGGGCAGGGCGTTCCAGGTTTCGTTGGCCTGGAAGATATTGGCGTATTGGTTGCGGAACATTTCCGGATTGACGGCGTGGGCCAGGACGGCGTCGATTTCGGCCTGCGAAGGCCATATATCTTTAAGAAAAACCGGCTTGCCGTCGGCGCCTGTGCCCAGCGGTTCGGCCGTTAGGTCGATGTCGACGGTGCCGGCCAGGGCATAAGCGACCACCAAGGGCGGACTGGCCAGGTAGTTGGCCTTTACCAACGGATTGATGCGGCCCTCGAAGTTGCGATTGCCGCTTAGAACGGCGGCGGCCACAAGGTTCGTCTCGGTGACGGCCTTGGCCACGGCCTCGGGCAACGGGCCGCTATTGCCGATGCAAGTCGTGCAACCGTAGCCCACGGTTTGGAATCCCAAGCGGTCAAGCGGCTTGTCCAAGGCGGTTTTTTCCAGGTAATCGGTCACTACGCGGCTGCCCGGGGCAAGACTGGTTTTTACGTGTGATTTGACCTTTAGCCCCTTTTCCACGGCCTTTTTGGCCAAAAGCCCGGCGGCCAACATCACGCCTGGATTGCTGGTGTTGGTGCAACTGGTTATCGCGGCTATGACCACCGCGCCGTGGGCGATTGCCTTGCCGCCGAACGCCGCAGTTTTACCGACTTGCTCCGGCGTAAGGGCAAATCCGCGATCTTTCAAAGGCGCGGTCAACGCGGAGCGAAAGGCAGTCTTGGCGTTTTTAAGCGCCACGCGATCCTGCGGACGCTTGGGACCGGCAAGACTAGGCTCGATCGTGCTTAAGTCGAGTTTCAAAACCTTGGAATAACCTGGCGGTGGGGCATCCACTGGGCGGAAAAGATGCTGCTCTTTCGTGTATCGCTCGACCAAATCGACTTCCTCGGCCGTGCGCCCGGTTTCGCGCAGATAGTCGAGCGTCTTTTCGTCGATGGGGAAGAATCCCATGGTTGCGCCGTATTCGGGCGACATGTTGGCGATTAGCGCGCGATCGGCCACCTTCATTGCGTCGGTTGCCGGACCGAAAAATTCGACGAACTTTTCCACCACGCCCTCGCCGCGGAGGATTTGCGTAATGGTGAGCACCAGATCGGTGGCGGTCGTGCCTGGTGGAAGTTCGCCTGAAAGTTCAAAACCGACCACTTCCGGCGCAAGCATGTAAAGAGGCTGGCCGAGCATGACGGCCTCGGCCTCGATTCCGCCCACGCCCCAGCCCACTACTCCCAGGCCGTTGATCATTGTGGTGTGGCTGTCGGTGCCGACCAGCGTGTCGGGCAGGGCAAGACGGCCGGAGGCGTCTTCCCGAACGAACACGCACTTGGCCAGATATTCGAGATTTACCTGGTGAACGATGCCCACGGCCGGCGGAACCACGCGGAAGTTGCCGAAGGCCTTTTGACCCCAGCGTAAAAATTCATAGCGCTGGCGATTGCGCTGGAATTCAAATTCAACGTTCTGCGCCAACGCGTCGGGCGAGCCGAAGCGATCGACCTGGACGGAATGGTCGATCACCAGATCGATGGGTATGAGCGGATTGATTTTCCGCGGATCGCCGCCCAGCCGATGCATTGCCTCGCGCATGGCGGCCAGATCGACCACTGCCGGCACCCCGGTAAAATCCTGGAGCAGCACCCGGGCGGGCTTGAAAGGCATTTCCGCCTTGACGGGTTTGTATGGGTTCCAAAAGGCCAGGTTTTTTACGTCGGTTTCGGTGACTTCGTAGCCGTCGCAATTGCGGAGCACCGCCTCGAGCAACACGCGAATGGAATAGGGCAGCGCGTCGAGGCGCATCAAGCCGGCGTCTTCCAAGCGGGTCAAACGGTAAATGCCGGCCGCACCTGAGCCGGTGTGGAAGGTATCTCGGGCGTTAAAGGGATCGAACATGTGATGGACCTCGATTTATTTCGGGTTTTATTTTAAATTCTTCGCGAAACCGCAAGCGGTTTTTATGGAATATTGATTTCCTTCCAGTTTTCATCAACGGGGGCGGTTATGGAGACCATTTCTTTTGTCATCGGATGTTTGAATTCCAATACGCGCGCGTGCAGGGCGATGGCGCGTAGCCGGCGGTCGTCGTATTGGGGACCGAAAGGGATTTTGGATCCGTATTGGGCGTCGCCCAGCAAGGGATGGCCCCGGGAGGCGGCCTGGATGCGGACCTGGTGCGTGCGTCCGGTTTCCAAGCGGATTTCCAGCCACGATCCCCAGGTGCCGACGCCTAAAACCCGATAATGTAACACGGCCAGGCGGGCTTGGGGAAGGCCGGCGCCGACTACCTCCGCCTGCGGGTTGCCCGGGACCTTGCGGATGTAATCCTCCCACGTCGATGTTTCCGGGGCGACGCGTCCTTCGACGCAGGCCCAATAAATTTTATTGACCGATCTTTCTTCAAATTGTTCGGCCAAACGCCGGGCTGCGCGGCGCTTGGTGCAAAACACCATTGCGCCGGAGGCCGGGCGGTCGAGCCGGTGCGGCACGCCCAGATAGACGAAGTCGTAAGGATGGCCGCGCTCTTTCAGAAAGATTTTTATGCGTGTTTCCAGGCTATCGATGCCCGGCGGGGCCTGGGTCAAAAGCCCAGAGGGTTTGTTGACCGCCAAACAAGGGCCGTTTTCGTAAAGTATCTGAAATCCAGGATCGTTCATCCTTATAATTTTATCCGTAAAACTCCGGGCACAAGTGCCCGGGTTGAACATTTATGCAATATTTAATGCTATTATTGTTAAACGCCATCACGCTTTGGAGGGTCATATCATGCGTCAACCGCTTACTGTTCGGCCGGGCAAGAGAGTGCATTTAAAAGATTTTGATCCGGATTACTCCGGGGGAATCAAAAACAAGAATAAGGCCCAAGAGGAATTAGAGGAAAACATCAAGCGCCTCTCTGATCTGGGTTATCGGCTTTACGCCGAGAATCGCCGCTCGCTGTTGCTGGTCCTGCAGGGCATGGACACGGCGGGCAAGGACGGAACCATCCGCCACGTGATGAGAGGATTCAATCCGCAAAGCTGCCAGGTTACTTCCTTCAAACAGCCGAGCATCGAGGAACTGAACCACGATTTTCTGTGGCGGATCGCCCGGGCCGTTCCGCGCAAGGGAAACATCGGCATCTTCAACCGCTCGCATTACGAAGACGTGCTGGTGGTGCGGGTGCACGATTTGACGCCCAAGCGGGAGTGGCAAACGCGATACGATCGGATTAACCTTTTCGAAAAGATGCTCGTTGCCGGCGGCACGACGATTGTTAAAATCTTTCTGCACATCGGCAAGGACGAACAGCGCAAGCGATTGCAGTCGCGCCTGGACGATGCGACCAAGCTGTGGAAATTCAGCCGCGCCGACCTGGCCGAGCGGCAGTATTGGGATGAATATCAAAAGGCCTACGAGGCCGCCCTGACTCGCTGCAATACGGAAGAAGCGCCTTGGTACATCGTGCCCGCGAATCGGAAATGGTTTCGCAATCTTTCGATCAGCCGCATTTTATGCAAAACATTGGCGAAAATGGCCCCCCAATATCCTCCGCCCGAAAAAGGCCTGGAAGGCATTGTCGTGGAGTGATTCTTACCATGGGGCAGGGCAGGGGCAGAAGGCAGAAGGTAGACCGGATGCGGTTTTGGGGGCTGTTTTGGCGCGAAAATGCCCGTTTCTTAAGGGGGGGCCGGGATAGACACCAAAATAATTGACTCGGTTTTCTTATCCAATTATAATCAAAAGGATATTGTTTGGGCGGCCGCTTTCAGTGTCTTGGCCCCCATGAACGTTCGCACGTACAGCTTTTTTGGACTGGAAACAACCATGAATAACGTGCCGGCTCTGTTTGTGCGCTTATCCGCGGGAATCCTATTTGTTGGCATGACCCTGTGTGCGGCTCAGGCCGAAACCGTGGTGCAAGTCAACTTGAACGGTTATGTGACCGGGATTTTCGGCGACCAGGTCAATAATTATCAAATTCAACTCTTGGACAATGAGGCCCCCATCACCGTCGCCAACTACCTCGAGTACGTCAATAATAGCGCGTACAACAACACCATCATCCACCGATCTGTTTCGGACTTTATCATTCAGGGCGGTGGGTTCAAGCTGCAGGTCAACAGCAACAACGTGGTTACGGCCATAACGCCGATCGCCACCTACGGAACAATCGAAAACGAATTCGACTCCAGCCGCTCGAACGTCCGCGGCACGATTGCCATGGCCAAGCTTGGCGGGGACCCCAACAGCGCAACTAGTCAATGGTTCGTCAACCTTGCCGACAACTCTTCCAACCTGGACAATCAAAACGGCGGATTCACGGTTTTCGGGCAGGTGGCCGGCGAGGGCATGACGCTGGTAGACGCCGTGGCGGGCTTGACGACGTATGACCTCAGTACTATTTACTCCAATTCCGCACTCACCGATGTGCCTCTTGCCGCAAACGGGTCCATTTTTGTGACTGTCGTGAGCATGAACGTTGTTTCCACCGTGGCATGGAAAGGCGGCGCATCTTCCGCCACGACCGACTGGGGCACGCTGGCCAATTGGGGCTCCGGAACCAGCGTTCCCAACGGCGCCGGGGTCAATCTGAGCATAGGCTCTCAGGCCTCCACCAACAATGTGATAGACCTGGGCTCGGCCAACCGGACGGTCGGTAATATTTATTTTACTTCCAGCACGGGCACCACCATTCAGAGCACCGGCGGAAAAAGCCTTATATTGGATAACAGCGGTAAAACATCGCTGATAAACGTGATAGGCGACCATGCCATCAGCACCTCGATGGTCCTGAACAATAATACCCTTATCAGCATCGATGGATCGCTTGCCATAAGCGGCGCAATAAGCGGCACAGGCTCCTTGGCGCTGAATAACACCGGCACGCTTACCCTTTCCGGATCGAATTCCTACACGGGAAAAACGCTAATAACCAGCGGCATGTTGACGGCCGGCAAGGCGGCGTCGCTGCCCGGATACAACGCCTCGGGCATGATCACTGTGTCCTCCGGGGCCACGCTGGTCGTTCAGGCCGGGGCCTCCACGGGTCAGTGGACCGCCGCGGATATCGACACCCTGCGAACTTACGCCACCTTCAACAGCG
>JBEKGL010000054.1:0-12312 GCA_050012815.1 Thermoguttaceae bacterium | reverse complement strand
TTCGGGCCTTTACAAACGCTGACTTCCACTCGCGGCGGATTTCCGGCGTACTTTACCGCGTTGTCGATTAAGTTGCGGAATACGACCTCCATATCCACCGGCCTGGCGCGGACCGAACAAGGTTCTAGGCTGAGGTGGATCGTTTCCGCCGGCAAGTGATAGCTCAGGCATACCGAGGCGGCGCAATCGCCCAGCAGGCGCGGCAGGTCGACGTCTTCGAATTCGTCCGATGAACGTTGCACCTCCAACCGGCCCGCTTCGAGCATCTGGTTGATCAGCCGATCGAGCCGTTCCAGGTCTTCGAGCATGAAACGGTAAAAACCGGATTGCTCGGCCATGCTCACTTGATGCCGGGAAAGCGTCTGAAGATACAACTTCATCGAGGCCATGGGCGATTTGAGTTCGTGCGTGACGCTGTCAATGAAATTCGACTGCCGGCGTGTAAGATTGATGGCCTTGATCGACAGGATCAGGTACAACACCGTGCCTACAAGCAGCAACACGATGAATAACGAGCCGATAGTCAACAACGCCCAATACAAACCCGAATATTCGTGGGCCCGCAGTGCGCCGCTGACGGTTAGAACCTCCCAGCCCACGGTCAGAATGACCAAAAGTGCGATCATTACAATCGCCAGAATGATCGGCAGGCTGAGGGGACGGTGCGAACTCATGATTTTTGATGAATAAAGTTTTCCAGGAAGATCACATGATCGAAGATACCAAATCCGGGCGGTATTTGGTAGTTACATCTTTGATCTACCATGGTGGCGACAGTACAACAATGGCACCTTTAGCGGCTGGAAAATCACCCCCCATAGAATGTATGATAATTTGCCCCGTCGCACTTGTTAAACTATCCAACAAAACTATTACTCAGCTATTACGCAACTAATACATAGTGTCAATATCCCTTTGGGCGACTGGTCATATAATACCTGAAATGATTCGAATCAACGAAGGAATAAGGCGGTGTGGGTTATCACCAATTAAATGTCGCTCTACTGATTGAACCGCACCGGCCGCTTCACACAAGGATCGAAGGAGTTGCCCATGATTACTTTAAGAACAGATCACTCCATGAATAGCCATTCCCCAAAAAATTTACCGACGATTCATCCCGCCGGATCTCGCGCCCGGGTGTTGTTGACCAGTGTATTCGGACCTTATGGAAAAGATGACGAATATGGCAGCCGGACGCTCAATCCCATGGAACTGTATCACAACCAGGTTACCCGCACTCAGGGACCGTTTTCGTTGCGGATGTTTCATCGCAGTTGGGGGGTGATGATGATCCAGGCGAACATCGATGCCCCGTGCGTGGTGCTGGACTTTCCGGTCCTCGGCCGCTTTATCGAAGAAATTCGCACCCGCCAATACGACATCATCGGGATTACTTCGATCATCCCAAACGTATTTAAGGTCAAAAAGATGTGCGAGTTGATCCGGCAATACCAACCCAATGCGGTGATCGTCATCGGCGGGCACATTGCCAACGTTCCCGACCTGGACGAGCGGATCGACGCCGATTACATAGTCAAGGGCGAGGGTGTGCGGTGGTTCCGGCGCTTTTTGGGCCAGGATGAAAATCAGCCCGTGCGGCATCCCATGATTACGTCGGGTTTTGGCACCCGAAACGCCGGCGTAACGGTTAAAGAACAACCTGGCGAGGTTGCCGCCACGCTTATCCCTTCAGTGGGCTGCCCCTTGGGATGCAATTTTTGCTCCACTTCGGCGATGTTCGGCGGAAAAGGCAATTGCGTTCATTTCTATCAGACCGGCGACGAGCTGTTCGACGTGATGTGCCAAATGGAAAAGCAGATGCACGTCCGGTCGTTTTTCGTGATGGACGAAAATTTCCTTTTCCACCGCAAACGCGCACTGCGGCTTTTGGAATTGATGGAACGCAACCGGAAATGGTGGTCGCTGGATGTATTCAGTTCGGCCAAGGTGCTCTGCTCGTACAGCATCGATCAGCTTGTGCGCCTGGGCATTTCCTGGGTGTGGATGGGCATCGAAGGCGAAAACAGCCAATACGCCAAACTCAAGGGCGTCGATACCTTCGAGCTGGTCCGTAATTTGCAGTCGCATGGCATCCGCGTGCTGGGTTCGACCATTATCGGTTTGGAAAACCACACGCCCGAGAACATCGACGAGGCCTTGGATTACGCCGCCCGGCACGAAACGGATTTCCATCAATTCATGCTTTACACGCCGATCCCCGGCACTCCGCTTTTCGCCGAACTTTCGGCCAATGGTTTGATGAAAGACGAAAGCGAATATCATCTCAGCGACATCCACGGTCAGCTTATTTTCAACTACCGGCATCCTAATATCAACGACGAGCAATCGGCCGAGTTCATGATTCGCGCATTCAGCCGCGACTTCGAACGCAACGGCCCCAGCGTGGTGCGCATAGTGCGGACCACGTTGACCGGCTGGCAAAGATACAAGAATCACCCGGATCCCTGCATTCGCGACCACTACGCCTGGGAAGCGCGCGAGCTGGGCACCACGTTTTCGGCGCTGGTGGGAGGGGCCAAATTGTATTATCGCAATAATCCGGCTATGTATGCCAAGATATCGGCGTTACTCAAGGATCTATATGCCGAATATGGCTGGAAATCGCGGATATATTCCTCGATAGGCGGCCCATGGGTGCTTCGTCAAATCCGCAAGGAGGAAAAACGCCTGGCCTCCGGCTGGACATACGAACCACCGACCTTCTATGAACGCAATGCCGCCGTCGGCGACCGGCCGGAAGCCGATCTGTGCTTATCCGCCCTGCCTAAAGTTGCTCCGGTTTCCAAGCCGGCGCTGTTGCCCGCTGTGTTTTCCGAGCGCGAATCAGTGGCGGTGTGACAGGGCATATAGCATTGCATCGCGAAACCGCAAACGGTTTATCGGGCGCATATTAACCGCCGACTTTATCTTTTATCGCCCTGATGAATTCCGGCGTGGTGCCACAGCAGCCGCCGATAAAGACGGCGCCGGATTGGAGGAGTTGCGGCACAAAGGAGGCGAATTCATCGGGCGTTTGTGTATACACGGCCTGGCCATCGACCATCCGCGGCAGGCCGGCATTGGCCTTGATCCAGATGGGTCTATCCGTGGCGGCGTGCAGGCGGGCGCAGACGGACGCGTAACCGGCGATGCCCTGACCGCAATTCGCCCCGATTACGTCGGCCCCGGCCGATGTCAACTGCTCGGCGGCTTGTTCGGGAGTAACTCCCATCATAGTGCGATCGAGCTTGGCCCCGGAATCAAATGTCATGCAAGCCACAACGGGCAGACCGGTTTCCAGGGCGGCGGCCAGGGCCAGTTTGGCCTCAGACAAATCGGACATGGTCTCGACTACGATACCGTCGGCCCCGGCGGCGGCCTGGGCTTGAGCCTGTTGGGCAAAAGCGGCCTGCAATTCATCCATGCTCACGTCGCCCATTAAAAGCATTATGCCGCTGGGCCCGATCGAAGCGAAAACTTTGGCCTTGCCATTGGCGGCCGTTATGGAGATTTCCACGCCGATGCGATTGATCTCGGCAACCTTATCCGCCAGTCCGTGCCGGCCGAGAATAAAGCGATTGGCGCCAAAGGTATTGGTTAGAATCACCTGGCTGCCGGCTTCGACGTAGGCTCGGGCAACCTCCTCGACTTTTTCGGGCTGGATCAGGTTCCAAGTATCGGGAGTCGATCCTACAGGCATGCCGCGGAGTTGTAATTGGGTTCCCCAAGCGCCATCGGTTATCACCGGCGAGTTGGATCCCCAAGCGCCGTCGGTTATTACAGGCCTGGTCGAGATGAGTTTTGCTATTGTCGGATGCATAAGTGAATGGGGCAGGAGACAGGGTTCAGGGTTCAGATGTTAGTGAACAGGGTTCAGGAGGCCAGACATTCCTGTCTGGCTCCAAATCAGGACTCAGACATAATTAGTGTTGTGCATTATGGATGATTATATCATACAGTAAAGTACGGGGGTACGCAGTACGAATTAGCGGAAAAGAATTTTCCACCGCCCTGAAAAGTGGTCAGTAAACTGACCACCTCCTTTTAAATCCTGAACCCAAAATTTTGAACCCTGAACCCTGAACCCTGATTCTTTTACCCGGCAATGCGGCGGCTGGCTGGAGGGGCCGCGTGGTGATCTGGGGTAAAGCCCCATTTCCACAACCAGCGCAGATACGAACGAAGGTGTTTGCGGGCATCGAGCGAAAAGAAACCTTTACTGGCCCTTTGCTCCAGGTGATAGCAATATGTTCCGCCGTGATACATGACTTGCCATCCTGCCCTGGCCATGCGCAGACACATGTCCACGTCCTCAAAATACTTGATAAAACCTTCATCGAAGCATCCCACGTCCTCGAAGGCCTCGCGGCGAATCATCATAAAGCAGCCCGAGAGCCAATCGCAGGGAAAGCTGTCGGTGATGGCGTGTTCGCGGTAAAAATAATTGTCGAGCGATTGCCGGAAGAACCGGCTCATGCCCAGGCGCCGCGCCATAATCGTCGAGACCGTCTGAAATTGACGGGCCGGATAAGCGAAATTTCCGTCGGCATGATAAAGCCGGCATCCGGCAATGCCGCAATCGGGATGGGTATCCATGAAGGCGGCCATTCGGGTCAGACACTGCTCTTCGGGATCGAAATACATGTCGGTGTTAAGCAATAAAATGTATTTTGCCGTCGAGGCATGAAGCACCTTATTGAGGTTGGCGGCATAGTGCAGGCGTTGGGTGTTCGGCAAGACGACCGTGTCTGAAAAATGCTGGCGATAGCATTCAACGCCGTGTTCGGAAACGTTATCGATTAAAATAAGACGCTTGCGCAAACTGTTGCCCGATGCCTGCAAAGTCGATAGCAGGGGCGGCATCAAATCGCTTTCGTGGGTATACACCACTCCTATGTCGAGATCCGGCCTGGCTTGTGGCAGGGGGATAATGTCGGGCACATCATACATCGTCGGATTTTCTCCAGATCGGAATTATCGTAATATATTTCGTATGTATTGAAAACCATCGCGGCAACCTCGGTGTTTTGATAATTGTTTACGCCGCTTTTCGGCGCTCTTCGCGCGTTTCCGGGTAGGAGCCGCGGATTTCCCGCAAAAACGGCAGGACCTCGGCGTCTTCGGCCGGTTGGCATACGAGATTGCCGAATGCCTTGAGCAAGTCGGTCAGGCGCGTCAACTGGCCGTCTTCGCTCGGTTTTTCCAATCCGTCGGCGGTAAGTTCACAAAGCCTATCGTCGCGCCGGTCGATCGAAACGGCCATGGACCAGTGACATTTTTGAGTTTTATCAATCGCCGGGTCGATCCAATAGCGCCGCCCGATAATCAGACCGCGGCGGATTTTCAGTTCCAATCGGCAAATATTCCAGGGTTTTACTTCTGTTACAAGTGTCTCCCAGGCCGTTTCCAAGGTTATGGCGGAGTGTTTGTCAAAATCGGCTTGTCCAGGTCGGACAGTCCGAGATAAAAATCGGGTGAAGACGTAATATCGTCTGCTCAACACTTCGCGCAACAAGGAGAATTCGCGATGTCCAAACAATTTCATGCGAATCATCATTACAATCAGGACCAGGGCGGTTATCCATGCCAGCGCATCCTTGCGGAAAATGGTGGCTGCCGTGGCGGCGGCGCCGGTGGTCAAACACAAAGCTCCCAGAATGCACAAAACCTGCCAGGGAGTCAGGCCTCGATCGAGAAGAATATGGTGAATATGTTCGCGGTCGGGCGAGTAGAATCGCCGGCCGGTCAATTCCCTGCGTATCACGGCGGCGACAGTATCGAACATGGGCAGGATCATCACAACCGCGGGGGCGGTAATCGAAAGCGTGGCCGATGTTTTCATCGATCCTTGCATTCCCAGCACGCCCACGATCAGCCCGATGACCATGCTTCCCGAGTCGCCCAGGAAGATACTGGCCGGAGGCCGGTTGAGCACCAGGAATCCGGACAAGGCGCCCGCGAGAATCAAGGCGATAATGCTTACATATTCGCGTCCTTCGTTGGCCGCGATCAGGCCCATCATGGCGGCCGTAGAAAGACCTACCACCGAGGCAAGACCGTCCATGCCGTCGATCAAATTTAGGGCATTTATGCAACCGATAAGCCAGAGAACGGTTATCGGTATGGCTAAGTACCCAAGTTCGATCCTGTAGCCGAATGCGACGACCTTGTCGATACTGTATCCCGCCAAGGCGATGGGCAACACCGCACACACTTGCATGAGGAGCTTAAAACGGGCGTTTAGGCGGATGATGTCGTCGATCAGGCCGAAAAAGCAGACAAAACCTCCCGCAAATACAACCACTAGCGAGAGCTCCCACAGATTTTGCCAGGATCCATAACTTAGATAATTGGCTGCCAGCAGCCCCAGGATCATCGACAAATAAAGGGCCACGCCTCCGCCCAAGGGCTTGATGCCGTTATGGATTTTTCTTTGGCCGTCGGGCCGATCGACGATTCCCCAGCGCAAGGCCGCTGCGCGGACAATCACCGTCAGCACCAACGATGCCGTGAATGTAATGGAGAATAGCAAAGCCAGAGCGATCATGACGCAATCCGTTGCGTTTAGGGCGTTACACCCTTATCCTTGGAATAGTTCGTTCATTTTCGCGAGACCGTCTTGCCGCCGGTTTCGATGTTGACCGGCGGTTCGACGTCGCCTCGGTTTAAAACCACCAGCACGTCGTCCATTCCGTGCGGTAAATTGGATCGAGCGATTTCGGCATATTCTAATTTCTCAATCTTGTCGATAAGTTGTTTTGTATCCCGCGAATCTTTGCGCCGCGTTGCCATGAGCAGAATCACGTCGGGCCTGAGCTGCTTGATCTTTTCCAGAACCGTTCGGTCATCCATGTTTATCCACAGCGTGGACCAAGATGCCTTGGCATAATAGGCAACCACGGGCGTAACGCCTTCGGAACCGAATATCAGGGCGGAAGGCCCGTATTGTTGACGCACCCAATCGGCCAGTTTCACCTCGGCTTCACGGCGATCGTAGGGGCCGGAAAAGGCGACGTTCCAGCCCGTAAAAACGACGATTATCACGGGAGCGAAAACGGCGACGTACCGTAAAATCGCTTTATTATTTAACCGCTCGGCAAAGCACAGCAACCGCCCGGTGAAAGCCAAAAGACCCAATGCCGCAAACGGCGACGCCATTAGCACGATCGGCAGAAAATAGCGATCGCATGACCCTTTCGCGCACCAAGCGTGAATCCAGGCGGCCAACATGATTGCCATGGTGGTGTAAAACAGCGGTTGATGATCGCGGCGACTCCAAACGCGGCGCCATTTCCACAGCCCGCCCAGCATCAGTAAAGCAAACAGCGGCGAAAGACCCTTGACCAACGTCGGAACATATATGGCGATCATTCGCCCCAAAGAGATGTATGTTCGGATCTGGGTCTCGTCTCCGGCGGTATTGACCGGCGCGTGGAAGAACATCCCGTTCCACCAATAATGAATCAACGATAAGGGGGCAAAACGCATGGAAACCCATTGCGGGTAATGCCGCAGCAGCGTGAAATTGACCAATAGTATCAACGCGGGAAAAGCAACAACCGAAAGCGCTGCGCCGGCCGCGAGTTTTGCCCGATCACGGCTGCCGATTAAAGCCCGGCGCCGCCAAAACGTCCATAAACCAAGAGGGATCAAAAGAAATAGTCCCTCAAATCGCGTTAAAACCGCAAATGTAAGGGCCAAGCCCGCCGCAAACCAAAAGCCGACGCGGACCTCGGTCACGGCCCGCCATAGCAAGTACAACGACAAGGTAAAGAAGAACCAGAACGTGGGGTCGCGGATGATTTCCGGGCTCCATTGGATAAAGATCGGATGGACGGCGTACAGCAGACATGCGGCCAGGGCCACGGTGTCGTCGAACTGCCTGCGCACCCAGCCGAAAAGAGGCAACACCACCAGGCCGGAAATCAGAATGCCCCAAATCATGCCGCCCGTTTCCCAACTCAATCCCAGGCGATTGAGAACCATCAACACCCCCGGGTAAATATTCAAGTTCATTATTTCAAAAGCCTGGCTGAAACGGCCCTCTTTCAAAGCTTCGGCCAGTCTGATGTATAGAACGCCGTCGGGACAAATGCTGCTTAGCCGCAAGGCAATCACGGCGCGGGGAATGATGCACGCCAGCACCAAAACTAATAAAAGAAGAATGCGGCAAGGGTAGTGCGGACGCAGCGGTTCCGGGGCAGCCAGGCGATTGCAGTAGTCCGCGGGCAGATTATGAAGATATTCGTCTCGATTATTCATTTTGTAAAGCGATTATGCCGCCCGTTGCAGGGCAAAATGATTAAGCAGACAGTCGAAGGGTGAAGCGGTAATAAAACGTTCTTTCCAATCGTGATCGCGGCGGAACCGAGCCACCGTCGTCCGGTCGTCGCAGTGCCGGAGGGCTTTGTTCACAAGCGACGGCAAATCGTTTGTCTGATCCAGGAAATACACGCCGTCTTCTGGTTTACGCAAAGCCATCTCGCCAAAACTGGTGCTGAGCACCGGCAATCCTCCAGCACGGTACTCGTAGTATTTGATCGGATCGACTCCGGCCGTCAGCGCGTTGTTCCGAAAGGGAATCAGTCCGGCCGAAAATCTCGCCAAATGCCTTGAAGCATCGCTTTGTTTGCACGGCGGAAGCAAGCGGATATTCGACGGCAGATCGCTCGGCGGTGAAACATGCCGCGGTCCGATCAGTTCCAAACGGGCCTGGGGAAGCCGGCGTGCAAGTTGAACGACCAACGGCCAGTCGAACCAGCTTCCAAAACATCCTAAATAGCCCAGCACCATGTCGTCTTGACCGACAGGCCGCCAAGGCGGCAGCGTTGACATGCTATAGGCGTTCAGCACTTTTTTGACGTTTAATCCGCGATTCATATATTTCGCGGCAAGATAACTGGACGATGCCAAGACCAGATCGACTTCGGATGCGATGGCATCTTCGTAAAATCGTATTGCCCGGCGCGAAAGACCGCGATGAAACTCGGGAAAGTTGTCCATGGCATCATAAAAACTCGCCCGATGCGGCAACTCTCGCAGGACCGCAAGCGCTAATGCACACGGCCTGCCTACGCCAATGATCGTTGTTTGCGGATCATCTGCGAAATCCAGCAATTCTCTCCAAGCGCCCCGCCAAAACAAGCGGCGGTTTATCCACGGCCCCCCGTGCAAAGGCTCGATAGGCAGGGCCGGTACGCGGAGCACTTTAACGCGGTCGTCGAGCGGTGTGTTCTGAAGGTCTAATCCGCGAATTAACCTGATATCGTTCCAACGCGGCAAACGGCAAGGGTATGGATCGACCCATAAGACCGAATCCGCGCCAAGATCCAGCCAGGCTTGCACCGCGAAATGCGGCCGTTGGGCATATACTCTCGCCGAAATTGGGGAAAAGTAGATTAGGCGCATAAAACTACGTTATCCCTTCGTTCCCTTGGGTGTATTCACCCGGAGCTTTTGAATCTCGGTTTTTAATGTTGTGGGGCAGATAGCCAATCTGCCCAAAAAGCAGGTTTGGCAACCTGCTCCACATGCAACATTCAATACCTGAGACTCCATAAATAATTTTTTACGCCGCCTGACGTTGCGCAATCTCCGCGGATTGTTGTAACTGGTAGGCATTGATAACTTCTTCAACCGGCCCCAATTTGTGGATCCGACCGTGGTCGAGCCACAAAACTCTATCGCATAGCATGGACAACGAAGCCAGATCATGGCTGACTACTACCACCGCCCGGGCGCTGGATATCAGATTTCGCATCCGTTCGCGGGCTTTATGCTGAAATGCGATATCCCCGGCCGAGAGAACTTCGTCGATGATCAAAATTTCCGGTTCGATGGCCGTTGCTATTGAAAATGCCAGGCGGACCATCATGCCAGCCGAATAATAGCGCACGGGCATATCCAAAAACTTGCCCAATTCGCTGAAGTCCGCAATCGCCTGCATTTTAGCGCGGATCGATTTGGGTGTTTCGCTCTGCAAATAACCCCGGTATGAAATGTTTTCCCAGCCGCTGGCCTCGCCTTCAAAACCTAGGGCGATGTCGAACAGCGAACTGATATGACCGCGAACTTTTCGCTTTCCGCTGGTGGGCGGATAAATTCCCGCCAGGAGCTTCAACAGGGTACTTTTTCCCGCCCCGTTGTGTCCGATAATGCCCAGGCGATCGCCTTCCTCGATTGTCAAGTCGATGTGCTCCAGGGCCTGGACTTCAAAGGTGTTTTTTTTCGATTGCCAAAACCATCCTTGGAGCAAATATTCCTTCAGACTGATACGGCCGAGACGCCGCACGTGGAAAAGCAATTCTACATCTTCCAGTTCAACCAATCGCATCAACGATTGCTCCGTTATGCTAGAGATAGAAAATCATCCGTCGTTCGAAACGCATGAGGATAAGAGAGGCGGCTGCCACGGCAAGGCACGTGACCACCGCGCCCTTGGCGTAAGCCCCTAATGACGGCAGTTGACCGACCAGAATCGGTTGCCGCATCATTGCCAACATTATTGCCAGGGGATTAAACCTGAGAAACAGATCCAAATGCCGCGATTGCAACTGTTCCGCCCGATATATGATCGGTGTTACATAAAAAATGATCTGCAGCAGCACTTCGATCAAATGCTGGCAATCCTGAAAGAGCACGTTGCACACACCCATGCAAATAGCCAATGCCCAGCCAAACACAAAAAACAATATCAAAGTCGGCACCAGGCTTATCAATGCCGGCAGATTGCCGAATCCGTGCACAATCCATACAAAGGCCAATACAACGCACAAGCCGAACAAAAAGTGGATGCCTGCGCCCAAGACTGTTCTTAAGGGGTAAATGGCCAAAGGCGCGGGGTGCTGGCGGATGTACGATTCACCTTGGAAAAAACACTGGCAACCTCCACTCATTGCACCCGCAATGAAATTCCAAAAGATCAACCCGCTCAGCACGTATGGGCCGTACTCTCTTACATCTTGGCCCCAAAGTTGGCTGAACACGACGCAAAAGACAACCGTCATGGCGATCGGATGTAGGAGCGACCAGCCTATGCCGATCATCGATCGGCGGTAGCGGTTCCGTAAATCAATTCGCACCAATGCCGTCCAAAAATATCTGAGTCGCCAAATGTCCGATAGATAAGCGGTCACTTATGTGCCTCCCTGCAATTCGACCATGTCAGCCATGACTGGATAAACCTAAGATTACTATCCACTTATATAGCTTGCTTAGGGGGCCGAAGTATACACCGGCACGTTTAAAACAATCAATGCCAACTTAGAGCAAATAAAAAATGTGTGGGACGCTTCATTCTGTCAAATATTAAACGCCCTATATTTCCTATAAGGAATATATTGCGTATTTATCTCAAATACGCAGCCCGATGTGTAATTTCACAAGGCAAAACAGGCTCTTGAGGCGTCGAATCGGTCCCTTGGGAGATCGATGTTTTGCTTTGCCAAGCTCGGCTGAGAATAAGATCAACAATTCGTTGGGCTGAATGTCCATCGCCATAAGGGTTTACGTCGATTTGCCTGGAAGCGTACTCGGCAGCATCGGTCAATAATAAACTAACCTGGGTCACTATCTTGCGGATGTCGGTTCCCACCAGTTCAACGGCTCCGGACTGTAAAGCCTCGGGCCGTTCGGTGGTTTCCCGCATTACCAGCACGGGTTTTTTTAGCGAAGGCGCTTCTTCCTGCACGCCGCCGGAATCGGTAAGGATCAGCGTTGACCGATCCATCAGCCAAACGAATTCCGGATACGGCGCCGGATCGCAAAGGTGAATATTCTCGCAATTTGCCAGGAGTCGGACCACCGGCTCGCGCACGTTCGGATTTAGATGCACGGGATAGACGAATTCCACGTCCGGAAAACCTCCGGCCAGAGTTAAAATCGCGTGGCAAATCTGTTCCATGCCGTCGCCGAAATTTTCCCGCCGGTGACCGGTAATGAGCACCATCCGACGTTGTCCGAATCCGGCGTATTTTTTTCGCCAAGGTGCATTTTGATTGCGTTCGCGTTGAACGGTCCAAAGTAGGGCGTCAATTACGGTATTTCCCGTAACGGCAACGGTATCGGCGCTGACGCCTTCGCTCAACAGGTTTTCGGCCGCGCGGGCCGTGGGCGCGCAGTGCAGAGCAGTTACCATGCCGGTAATACGTCGATTCAATTCTTCAGGCCAGGGGGCTTGCAGATTGCCGGTGCGCAAGCCCGCTTCCACGTGCACAAAGGGCAGGCGTCGATAGAACGCCGTCAACGAAGCCGCCATAACGGTGGTGGTATCGCCTTGTGCGACAATGCAATAGGGGCGATATTCGGAAA